>JAEKLU010000056.1 GCA_019509685.1 Mesorhizobium sp.
CAGCGCGAGTTGCCCCGGTCCGTCGGCAAGTGCGGCAAACGAAGCTGCCGCGCCCAATCCCATCGCCCAGCCCTTGGGGTTCATCCACTGGATGCCGGCGCCGCCGAAGAAGCTGTTTGGCTTGGCCATCGCCACATCGAGATTGGGCGGCCCGGCGCGGCCGATCTTGAGCGCCAGCCAAAGCAGATAGAGCGAACCGGCGATCTTCATGGCGAGTTGCAGCGACGGCACGGCAAGCAACAGGCCGGCTAAACCAGCCGCCGCAGCACCGGTGACGGTGGCAAGGCCGGCCGCGCTGCCGATCATCAGCGGAACAGAGCGGCGAAAACCGAACCGCGCCCCTGAGGCGGTGGACAAAGTCGTGGCGATGCCGGGCGTGGCCGTGGCCACGAAGGCAAACAGGATAAGCGGCAGGATAGGCTGGAGCATAGGGCATCCTTATCGACAGCCGCATGTTAGGCCCGGTCAAGCATCAGTAAATGCAATGTTTGATATGGTATGCATTAGGGAATATAATACAGGCCATGACCCGCGACCTCGACACCACCCTTGTCCGCACCTTTGTCACGACGGCCGACAAGGCCAGCATGACAGCCGCCGCCAATGCGCTGCATTTGACGCAAGGCGCCGTCAGCCAGCAGATCAAGCGGCTGGAGGACATGCTCGGGCACGTGCTGTTCGAGCGCGACCGCCGCGGCTTGAAGCTGACGCGCGCCGGCGAGCGGCTGCTCGACAAGGGCAAGCGCCTGTTGCGGCTCAATGACGAGATCCTGGCCGAGATCAAGGGCAGGACGGTCGCCGGGCAGGTCCGGATCGGCGTGCCCTACGATCTTGTCGGCACGCTGCTTGCGCCTGTGCTGAAGGCTTATGCCGAGGCCTATCCGCAGGTGGAGATCTCGCTGGTCTGCGCCTCCTCGCCGGAGCTTGCCGCGGCGTTGGCGGCAGGCACGATCGATCTTGCCGTGATCGAAGAGCGCGTCGGTTCGACCGCCGGTGAATGCCTGCTCGTCGACCGGTTGGTGTGGGTCGGGGCGAGGGGCGGCTCGGCGCGGCTGAAACGCCCCTTGCCGGTGTCGATCGTCGCCGACACTTGCGCCTTCCGTCCTGCGGTGCTCGCCGCGCTCGGCGAGCACGGGCTCGACTGGCGCACCGTGTTCGAGAACGGCAACATCGACGCCACGACGGCAACGGTGCGTTCCGACCTTGCGGTCACGACATGGCTGGCGTCGACGGTACCTGTCGATCTCGACATTTTGTCCGTCGACGCTGACCTTCCGGCGCTGCCCAACTTTTCGGTCAATTTGCATTTGCCGAAACATGTGATCGAGCCTGCCGCGCAGGCGTTCGCGGCGCATATCCGCGAGGGCCTGACGCGGCGACGCGAGGCGGCTTAATGCCATCGCCCCACGTTTGCGGGAGTGCTGGCTACTTCCAATTCCTGCGCCGCTCAAGCTCGGCTTCGGATGGCTCCTGCGTGGCAAAAGAGCCGACCTTGATTTCGCCTGCGCGCTCGTAAGTCGCCATGATGACGCCGGTGGTGGAGGTCTGCGACTTGGTGAGCTTGAAGGCGGCCGGCGCGGCACTATCGCCGAACAGCCGTTTGCCCTTGCCGAGCAACAGCGGGAAGATCATCAGCCGGATTTCGTCGATCAGCCCATTGGCGAGCAAGGTCTGGATCAGGCTACCCGAGCCCTGGATGAGCAGGTCGGGTCCGTCTTCCTGCTTCAACTCCTTAAGCGTTGCAACGATGTCGGGTCCGAGCGACTGGGTGTTCTCCCAAGTCAGCGAATCCGGGCGGTGCGTCGCCACATATTTGATCGCGGGGTTGAAGACATCGGCGATCTGATCGTTCTGATACGGCCAATAGGCGGCGAAGATGTCGTAGGTTCTGCGGCCGAGCAGCAGCGCGAAGGGTTTGGAGAACAATTCCTCAATGCTGGTGCCCGCGACCTCGTCGAAGTAGTGGAAGGTCCAGCCGCCGAATTCGAAGCCGCCGACCGGATCTTCTTCCGGACCGCCGGGCGCCTGCATGACGCCGTCGAGGCTGACGAAGGTGGCGGCGATGATCTTTCGCATCTTTCTTCTCCTTTAACTATTTGTTTTGACGCAATTCCGGACGGTAAACCGCAGACACTTTCCTGAAATCGCTCTAGCCGATCCGCGCCGTCGCGGACTTCATTGTAACGACGAACGACGCGGCCGCTTTTCGACATCGGACTGAAAATTTTCAGTTCTTGCCGCGGATGGCGCGTGACGAGAACCAGAGGTCGCCGAAGATCGCGGTTGCCGTGCGGTCCGGCGCCTTGTTCTCACTGAGCCAGACCGAGCGCGTGCGCGCCGCGCGCTCTCGGGTCGGGATCTTTGCCACGGGGCCGGCGGCCGAGGCGCCGACGCACGGGATGAACCAGGAGCCCATGAATGGCCGGCAAGCGAAGCCGTCGTCCAGGCGGGTGACGAGAACCGCGAGACCGACGGTGTCGGACGGACGCCAGGGGAAGATCAGGCGGCCGCCGGGCTTCAGCGCCTTTAGCCAGGAGGCAGGCGGCGCAACGACGCCGGCATTGACATAGATGATGTCAGATGGCGGCAGCGGGCTGACGACAGCGTCGCCGTGGATCACTTCGACATTGCCGTATCGAGCAAGGTTCGTTCTGGCGCGCGCAGCGAGATCGGCATCCAGTTCGAACGCGGTGACACGCCCGCCCGGCTCGACCAGCCTCGCCAGCAGCGCGCTGTAGTAGCCGGTGCCGGCGCCGATATGGGTGACGGCCTCGCCCGGCTTGGGCCCGACCTTGGCGAGCCACATGGCATGCAGCATCGGCTCGCCGTTGTTGATGCCCTTGTCGACATCGAGCGCCACCAGCACGTTCTGGTAGATATGGCTGGGATCGGCACTCGGCGTCTCGATCCTGCTGTCGCCGGCGACGACGGTCCAAGGCCCGGGGCCGAGAAAGTCCTCTCGCGGCACGCTGGCGAAGACAGCTTCAAGACGCGGGTCCGGCGAAGCGGCGTTGATGGTCATCAACCGCGCGTAGAACTTCCGGGCGTCTTCGACCTTGCTCATCGCGAGAAGAAGATAGCGCGGATTGCCGTTTTGTCGCGCCGGTTCAGCCGATCCCGAACATCGTGTCGTAGAGGAGCTTGAAATTGAGCACCAGGATGATGGCCGCGACCACCCAGGCCAGCGCGGCCACGCCGCGCGGGATGGCGAGATTGCCCATCTTCTTCTTGTCGGAGACGAACTGCACCAGCGGGATGACGGCGAAGGGCAGTTGCATCGACAGCACCACCTGGCTGAAGACCAGGAGCTGGCCGGTGCCCTTTTCGCCATAAAGCGCGGTGACGACCACCACCGGGACAATGGCAAGGCCGCGGGTCAGAAGGCGGCGAGCCCATTGCGGGATGCGCAGGCGCAGAAAACCTTCCATGACGATCTGGCCGGCAAGCGTGGCGGTCACCGTCGAATTCAGGCCGGAGGCAAGCAGCGCCACGGCAAACAGGATCGAGGCAATGCTCAAGCCCAGCAGCGGCGACAACAGCTCGAAGGCCTGGCCGATCTCGGCGACGTCCTGATGTCCGGTGCCGTGGAAAGCCACCGCCGACACGATCAGGATCGCGGCGTTGACGAACAAGGCCAGCATCAGGGCGATGGTGGAGTCCGTCGTCGCCCATTTGATGGCGTCGCGTTTTCCCGCATCGGTACGCTCATAGGCGCGGGTCTGTACGATCGATGAGTGGAGATAGAGATTGTGCGGCATCACGGTGGCGCCGATGATGCCGATGGCGATGTAGAGCATCGCCGGGTTGGTGACGATCTGCGACGACGGCACGAACATCGAATGCAGGATCGTCCCGGCCGGCGGGGCGGCGACGAAGATCTGGATGGCAAAGCAGCCGAAGATGATGATCAAAAGCGCGACGACGAAGGCTTCGAGATAGCGAAAGCCCCGGTTCATCAACAGCAGCACCAGGAAGGCGTCGAGCGCGGTGAGCATGGCGCCGCCGATCAGTGGAATGCCGAACAGCAGCTGCAGCGCGATCGCGGTGCCGATCACTTCGGCGAGGTCGCAGGCGATGATGGCGAGCTCGCAGGCGATCCACAGCACCAAATTGACCGGGCGCGGATAATAGGCGCGGCAGGCCTGGGCGAGGTCGCGGCCGGTGGCGATGCCGAGGCGGGCGGCCAGCGCCTGCAGCAGGATCGCCATCAGGTTGGACAGCATGATGATGAACAGCAGCGAGTAGCCGAACTGGGCGCCGCCGGCGAGGTCGGTCGCCCAGTTGCCCGGATCCATGTAGCCGACCGAGACCATGTAACCCGGGCCCATGAAGGCGAACAGCCTGCGGAACCAGACACCCGAAGTCGGCACGGCTATGGACGCATTGACCTCGCGCAGGCTCGGCTGCTCTTCATCAGGCTTGTCGAACCGCCAGGACGAATTCGGAGCTGTGGCGTCGGTCATGAAAACAGGCTTTCGGTGCGACTGGTCGAAGTTGGCGTTAAGCTATGCCATGGCTCAACATTATGCAATATGCTATATTTCATTGTATGTGCTTTTGCCCGAAGCTGAACGGAACCGAAAAGGGCGCGACCGGAAACGCCGGTTGCGCCTGCGGCCGATTGCAAATAAACGGCCTTAAGAATCAGAGCCCGTGCTATAAAAGCAGCAACGGCTGAACTCCGAGGAGGAGCGCGTATTGGCGCTGAAGAACAGACGAGTCCCGCGTGAGCCGCTGCCCGATGCCGATGTCCATTCGGAAGGATTCCGGCACCAGCGCCAGGCGCGCCGCAGCGCGCTGGTCGAGGACTATGTCGAACTGATCGCCGACCTCATCGAGGACGGCAATGAAGCGCGTCAGGTCGACATCGCGGCAAGGCTCGGCGTGGCGCAACCGACCGTGGCCAAGATGCTGACTCGGCTGTGCGCCGATGGGCTGGTTTCGAGAAAGCCCTATCGTGGCGTGTTCCTGACCGAGGCTGGCCGCAAGGTCGCCGAGGAAAGCCGCATTCGCCATCAGACCGTGGAAGCATTCCTGCGTTCGCTTGGCGTCAGCGCCGAGACCGCGCGCATCGACGCCGAAGGCATCGAGCACCATGTCAGCACCGAGACGCTGGAAGCGTTCCGCCGGGCGATGACTTCCCGCTGATCGGCATCCGTCCGAGAAACCCGATCGACGCGTGGGCGGAACCGCCACACCTTCTGCACGTTGCCTCCGACATCGCGCGATGATCGCGCCAAGGAGGAAGCAATGGGCGTCGAACAGGCACCGACCGCGAAGGGCAAGCAGGCAGCCAGGGGATTGCAACAGGCGGCCGCCAAGGACGAGCGCAAGACCGAGGCCGAGACCGGCCGACCGCTCAAGAAGGGCGCGGCGCGTTTCGAGGAGCGTTCGAAGAGTTCGGACGGCAAGAGTGCCGGCGCCAAGCAGAAACTCTGAGAGCCGTTCTAGAAGTCAGCGCTTATAGGCAAAGGCTGTCTGCTGTGTCGTGGTGGTGCTTGTCATCAAGGAGGAGACCACCAAGTCACAGCTGCCAGCACGTCGTCGAGCGCGAAAAATTCTGTGACTCGGGCTACCCGTTGCGATAATTGTTTGGGAGGGGGCGGTCTCCGGCTGGTCCCATCCGCAGTGCGAGGAGTTGCCATGCTTTGGAGAGGCCGTCGTCAGAGCGACAACATCGAGGATGACCGCAGCGACAGCGGCGGTGGCGGCGGATTGGGCGGCGGCGGCCAGTTCCAACTTCCCATCGGCGGCCGTACCGGTGGCGGCGGCAGCATCATCCTGGTTATCCTGGTCGTGCTCGCCGGATGGTATTTCGGCTTTGATCCCTCTGCGATCCTGGGGGGTGGCGACGGCGGCCTGCTGCCGGGCGGCGGCGGCCAGATCACCGACAACAGCGGCTCGCAAGACAGCACCGGCGCGCCCGCCAATGACGAGATGAAGCAGTTCGTCGCCACCGTGCTTGCCGATACCGAGGACACCTGGACCGGCATTTTCAAATCTCAAGGCTTGACCTACGAGGACCCCAGGCTGGTGTTGTTCAGCGGCCAGGTTCGCTCGGCCTGCGGCTTCGCGTCAGCAGCAGCCGGGCCGTTCTATTGCCCCGGCGACCACAAGGTCTATCTCGACATGACTTTCTTCCAGCAACTCGACCAGCAGTTCGGCGCTTCGGGCGAGTTCGCGCGCGCCTATGTGGTTGCCCATGAGGTCGGCCATCACGTGCAGAACCTCACCGGCATCATGGGCAAGTTCAACCAGATGCGGCAGGGCTTGAGTGAGGCCGACGCCAATCAGTTGTCGGTGCGCATCGAGCTTCAGGCCGATTGCTTCGCTGGTGTATGGGCGCATTTCACCCAGCAAAAAGGCATCCTGGAACAGGGCGACATCGAGAGCGCGCTCAATGCCGCCAAGCAGATCGGCGACGACACGCTGCAGAAGAAGATGCAGGGCTATGTCGTGCCGGAAAGCTTCAACCATGGCACATCGCAGCAACGGCAAACCTGGCTGGCGCGCGGCTTCAAGAGCGGCAAGCTGACCGATTGCAACACGATGACCGGCCCGCTCTGAGGCGGCACTTCCGGTTTCTTGCGCAATGGTGATCGGCGACGACTGATCCTGGCAAGTGATGTCAGGATCAGACCGTTGTCTTCGTTCGCGTATTGTTCCTGGGGATGACCTCGCCTATAAGGTCGGTCCCGCCTTGCCCGCGGGCGGCCCGAGGAGCTTATCGTCATGATCGACCCCAAAACCGCCAGGCGGGGCCTTGCGCTCGTTTTCACCACGCTGCTGCTGGACATCACGGGCTTCGGCATCATCATGCCGGTGCTGCCGGCCTATCTCAGGGAACTCAGCGGCGTCGGCGTCAGCCAGGCAGCGATCGAGGGCGGCTGGCTGTTCTTCGTTTATGCGGCCATGCAATTCTTCTTCGCGCCGATCATGGGCGGCCTGAGCGACCGTTTCGGGCGCCGGTCGATCCTGCTTGCCTCGGTGCTGACCTTCTCGATCGACAATTTGATCTGCGCGGTCGCCTGGTCCTATCCGATGCTGTTCATCGGCCGTGTGCTGGCCGGTATTTCGGGCGCCAGCTATTCGACGACGTCCGCCTTCATCGCCGACATCTCGAATGACGAGAACCGGGCCAAGAATTTCGGCCTGCTCGGCATCGCCTTCGGCGTCGGCTTCGTCATCGGCCCGGTGCTGGGCGGACTTCTGGGCACGTTCGGGCCGCGCGTGCCCTTTTACTTTGCCGCCGGGCTCGCCTTCGTCAATTTCCTGATCGCGATGGTCTTCCTGCCCGAAACGCTGGACCAGCAGCATCGCCGCCGCTTCGAATGGAAGCGAGCCAACCCCGTCGGCACACTCATGCAAATGCGCAACTACCAGGGCATCGGCTGGATCGGGCTCGTCTTCTTCCTGATGACGCTCGGCCACATGATGTACCCGGCGGTCTGGTCCTTCGTGTCCAGCTACCGCTACGGCTGGAGCGAGCAGCAGATCGGCTTCTCGCTCGGCGCCTTCGGCCTGTGTGGCGCGATCATCATGGGAACGGTACTGCCCAAGGTCATCCCTGCGCTCGGCGAATGGAAGACGGCGGTGATCGGCCTTACCTTCACCGCGCTCAGCGCCTTCGGCTATGCGTTCGCGACGCAAGGCTGGATGATCTATGCGGTGATCGTCGCCGGTTGCCTCGAGGCGCTGGCGGATCCGCCGCTGCGCAGCCTCGCCGCGGCCAAGGTGCCGCCCTCGGCGCAAGGCGAGTTGCAAGGCGCGATGACCTCGATCTTCTCGATCACCTCGATCATCACGCCGCTGCTCTATACGGGGATATTTTCCTGGTTCACCGGCCCGACGGCGCCGGTCGTGTTCGGCGGCGCGCCCTATCTGGTCGGCGCCATCTTCCTTGCGCTGGCGCTGATCGTCTTCGTCACCAAGGTGACCAAGCCGGCGGGGTTGCGCAACGAAACCGCCAAG
>JAEKLU010000339.1 GCA_019509685.1 Mesorhizobium sp.
CGACCGTGTCTATTTCACGCTAGAACGGCACGCGCGTTCGCGCGGCCTTGCCTGCGCGATGATCGAAATCCGCAACGACGAAATCTCCGGCGAGACCGGGCAGCGGAAATGGGCGGATCTGCTCACCGGCATTTTTTCCAATCTGGAGCCTGCCAGCGGCTCCCGACAACGCGCAGTGGGAAACTCAGTACAATCGGCCAGCTAAAAAATTAAAGGGGAATTCAAATGGCAGCACCGGACCACTCAGACAAGTCGGAGGATGTAAAGATCCTCCATAGCATGGGCTACGCCCAGGAATTGGCCCGCCGCATGAGCGGCTTCTCCAACTTCGCCATATCCTTCTCGATCATTTGCATTCTGGCCGGCGGCATCACGTCATTTCCGCTGGCCATGGGCACCGGCAGCGGTTTCGAGGCGACCATCGGCTGGATCATCGGCGGTGTCTTCGCCCTTGTTGTCGCCGCTTCGCTCGGCCAGATCGGCTCGGCCTATCCTACGGCTGGTGGCCTCTACCACTGGTCCTCAATTCTCGGTGGCCGCGGCTATCGCAGTCGTCCTGATTACCGTCACCCAGGGCCTGTTCAATCATCTCGGCATCAAGACGACGACGATGTTGACCGACTTTTCCGGCTACCTCATCCTCGTAGTCGCGGTCGTGTTGACGCTGACCTTCCTGATCTGGGGCGCGCATGGCTTCGATCTTTCGCGCTTGACGACGTTCGTCAACACGACCGGCGATCCCGGCGGCGGCTATGTTCCGACGGCTCGTACGGCCTTTGTGGCCTTCCTGATCGGCCTTCTCTATCCGCTTTATACGATCACCGGCTTCGACGCTTCGGCGCACACCGCCGAGGAAACGCACAACGCCCGTGTCGCGGTGCCGAGGGGCATGATCCATGCTGTGCTGTGGTCTCTCGTCTTCGGCTTCGTCATGGCTGTTTCCTTCGTTCTTGCCAGCCCGGATCTGGTGGCGACGGCCAAGGATGGCGGCAATGCCTGGTTCAACCTGTTCAACAACCTGCCGGCGCCGACCTGGCTCAAGGCTCTGCTCGGCATCGCCATCGTGCTGTCGAACTATCTGTGCGCGCTGGCCGGACTCACCTCGACCTCGCGCATGATCTTCGCTTTCTCGCGTGATGGAGGTCTGCCGGGGTCGACTCTGTGGAAGCAGGTTTCGCCGACCTGGCGCACGCCGGTGCCTGCCATCTGGCTCGGCGTCGTGCTGTCGATTGCCGCCACGCTTTACTCGCCGGCTTTCGCGGCGCTGGCAGCCGGCTGCGCTCTCTTCCTTTACGTCTCCTACGCCATGCCGATCGCAGCCGGGCTTCTGGCGGAAGGCAAGAGCTGGACCGAGTTCGGCCCGTTCCGCCTCGGCATCTGGTCAAAGCCGTTCGCCATCATCACCGTGCTTGGTGTTCTGGTGCTGATGTATGCCGGCATCCAGCCGCCCTTCGACATCCTGATCAACTACGCCATCGGGCTGATCATTCTGCTTGTGGTGCTGTGGTTCGGTATCGAATCGCGCCGCTTCAAGGGTCCGCCGATCGGCGCCGACATTGCCAGACGCGCGGCGGAGATCGCAGCCGCGGAAAAAGCCGTCGGCCAGACAGCCGGCTAACGGCAGCGCAAAATCGCCCGATCGGCTCAGGTCGATCGGGCATCGATGTGCAGGACCGGTCAGCCAAGAACCATAGGGGAATTCCAATATGACGACGCCGGGTTATACGGATTCAGACAAGGCGGAGGACGTAAAAGCCCTCCACAGTATGGGCTACGCCCAGGAACTGGAGCGGCGTCTCAGCCGCTTTTCGAATTTCGCGGTTTCCTTCTCCATCATCTGCATCCTGTCGGGCGGCATCAATTCGCTGGCGCAAGGCACGTCGGGAGCCGGTGGCATCGGCATCGGCGTCGGCTGGCTGGTCGGCTGCTTCGTGTCGCTGACCTTCGCGGTCGCCATGTCGCAGATCAGCTCGGCCTATCCGACCGCCGGCGGCCTCTATCACTGGGGCTCGATCCTGGGCAATCGCGGCACCGGCTGGGTGACGGCCTGGCTCAACCTGCTCGGCCTGATCACCGTTCTCGGCGCCATCAATGTCGGCACCTGGACGTTCTTCGTCGGCGCCTTCGGGCCGGCGCTCGGCATCGAGGGCACTCTGACCAATCAGATGATCTTCCTGGTCATCATCACCGGCGCCCAGGCGCTGATCAACCATCTCGGCATCAAGCTGACGGCGAAGCTGACCGATTTTTCGGGCTATCTGATCTTCTTCGGCTCGATCCTGATCGCGGTGGTCTGCCTGATTTTCGCCGAGCATTGGGATGTCAGCCGTCTCTTCACCTTCCACAACTATTCGGGTGATGCCGGCGGTGGTGTCTGGCCGTCGGTGTCGAATGCCTGGGTGTTCGCGCTCGGCCTCTTGCTGCCGATCTATACAATCACCGGCTACGACGCTTCCGCGCACACGTCGGAAGAAACCATCAAGGCGGCCTCCTCGGTGCCGCGCGCCATGGTGATGTCGGTCATCTGGTCGGCCATCTTCGGCTATCTGTTCCTGGCCGCTTTCGTGTTGATGATCCCCAACATGGATGATGCGGCCAAGCAGGGCTGGAACGTGTTCTTCTGGGCCTTCGACCAGCGCGTTCCCTCGGGCATCAAGGAGTTCGTCTATCTCGTCGTGTGGCGGCGATCTGGACGGCGTCGATCCTGTCGGTGCTGTTCGTCTGGGGTTCGACACTGGTTTCCGTCGCCGGCACCTCTGCCTACACCATCGTGGTGTCCTGTACGGTCATCTTCCTGTTCCTGTCCTTCACCGTGCCGATCGTGCTCGGCATGCTGGCCTGGGGCACGCCGAAGTGGGACAAGATGGGCCCGTGGAATCTGGGCCGTGGCGTCTTCATGCTGTTTGCGTTCCTGTCAATCGTGTCGATGATCCTGATCTTCGTCATCGGCATCCAGCCGCCGAACGACTGGGCGCTCTACATCACCGTCGGCTTCTTCATCCTAACGGCGATCGTCTGGT
>JAEKLU010000358.1 GCA_019509685.1 Mesorhizobium sp.
CGATGCGGCATGAAACCCAATACTCACGCCTGTTTCGGTCATGACCTTGCTTGCTTACGCCCTTTCATTCGTCCTGCTCATCATCACCTCGCTGCATGTCTATTGGGGCCTTGGCGGCATCTGGCCGGGCACGGATCAGGCTTCCTGTGCGCGCGCCGTCGTCGGCTTTCGCGGCGTGGATGAGATGCCTTCGGCTGTTGCGAGTTTCGCCGTCGCCGCTTGCCTGGCGCTGGCGACGCTCTGGCCCCTGGCACTTGCAGGCGTCTTTGCCACGCCTTTTCCAAGAGAAGGGCTGGCCGCGACTGCATTGATGATCGGCCTCGTCGTTCTCGGACGCGGCCTTGCCGGCTTCACGCCCTGGTGGCGCCGGCTTGCGCCGGAACAACCTTTCGCTCGGCTCGACCAGCGCCTTTACTCGCCGCTCTGCCTGCTGATCGGGGCAGGCTTCGCAATCCTCGCCATCACGGAGTTTCCGGCATGACCCAGGCCAACGGCCCTCTTCGCATCGGCATCGGCGGCCCTGTCGGCTCCGGCAAGACGACGCTCACCGAAAAACTCTGCAAGGCGTTGCGCGACGACTTCTCGATCGCCGTCGTCACCAACGACATCTACACCAAGGAAGACGCCATGATGCTCGCGCGGCTACAAGCATTGCCCGAAGAACGCATCGTCGGCGTCGAGACCGGCGGCTGCCCGCACACGGCCATTCGCGAGGACGCCTCGATCAATCTGCGGGCGATCGCCGAGCTGAACAAAAAGTTTCCCGATCTCGACATCATCTTCATCGAATCCGGCGGCGACAATCTCGCCGCCACCTTCTCGCCGGATCTCGCCGATCTCACGCTCTATGTCATCTCGGTCTGTCAGGGCGAGGAGATCCCGCGCAAGGGCGGCCCGGCCATCACCCGCTCGGATTTCCTCATCATCAACAAGAGCGACCTGGCGCCCTATGTGAACGTCAACCTCGACGTCATGGAATCGGATGCCGGCCGCATGCGCGGCAAGCGTCCCTTCGGCTTCACCGACCTGTCGCGCGGCAAGGGCCTGCAGGACGTCATCGATTTTATTGTCGAGCATGGTGGGCTGCAATCGGCTCGCCCGGCGGCCTGATCGCCTGACATACCAGTTTGCGGTTGCTGGTCGGCCTTGCGCACGGCATTGTTTGGCAAACCGGAGGATTTTCGATGAGCCTTGCCCGTCTGCAGAAAGAACAATTGACCAACCTGCCTTATTACGAGGAGCGGGTCGATCTCGCCGCGGCGTTCCGCTGGACGGCGCGGCTCAACATGCATGAGGCGGTCGCCAATCACTTCTCGCTGTCGGTCAACGAGGACGGCACGAAATTCCTGATGAACCCGAACCAGGTGCATTTCTCGCGCATCAAGGCGAGCGATCTGCTGCTGATCGACGCCAACGATCCCGAAACGCTCACCGGTCCCAACGCGCCCGATCCGACGGCCTGGGGTCTGCACGGCGCCATCCACCGCAATGTGCCGCATGCGCGCTGCGCCATGCATGTTCATTCGATCCACGCCACGGTGCTCGCCTCGCTGGCCGACTCGACGCTGCCGCCGGTCGATCAGAACTCGGCCATGTTCTTCAACCGCCATGTCGTCGACGCCCATTATGGCGGGCTGGCCTTCGAGGAGGAGGGCGAGCGCTGCTCGCAACTGCTCACCGATCCCAAGGTCAAGGTGATGGTGATGGGCAATCACGGCGTCATGGTCATCGGCGACACCGTCGCCGATGCCTTCAACCGCATGTTCTATTTCGAGCGCGCCGCCGAGACCTACATCAAGGCGCTATGGACCGGCCGCCCGCTGCGCACGCTTTCCGACGAGATCGCCGAGAAGACCGCGCGCGAGATGGACGACTATCCCGGCCAGGCCGACCGCCACCTGGCCGAGCTCAAGGCGATCCTCGACGAGGAAGAGCCGGTGTATCGGAATTGAGCGGCCATCCTACTTCTACCCGGTTACCCCGGCATGCATTGTCTAGTGTTGCGCTGGTCGACCCCCACTCCGTCTCGGCTTCGCCGAGCCACCTCTCCCCCGATCGACGGGGTAGAGGAAAGGCGCCAAGCTTTTTGCCGTCAACGCTCGTCCAGCAACGCTCCCTTCCTTTCCCTCCGGAGGGGGGGAAAGGTGGCGCTGCGAAGCAGCGACGGATTGGGGGAACCACCTGGCAATCAAGCCTCGGGCCAATCAGTCACACCACCAAGCCGGCATGCACGTTGTCGCAAAGACCAGCCGCTCCGAAATGTGGGCATGCCG
>JAEKLU010000057.1 GCA_019509685.1 Mesorhizobium sp.
GCGCGACGATCCTTTATGGTTATCCCGTCTCGGAAGCCGCCCTTGCCCGGCCAAGCGCCGAGGATCCACGCGTCGCCGAGCGTTTCGAGCTCTATTGCTGCGGCGTCGAGCTCGCCAACGCCTTCGGCGAGCTCACCGATCCGGCCGAGCAGCGCCGCCGTTTCGTCGCCGAGATGGACGAGAAGCAGCGCGTCTATGGCGAGCGCTATCCGCTTGACGAGGATTTCCTCGCCGCCTTGGCGGTGATGCCGCAGGCGAGCGGCTCAGCACTCGGTTTCGACCGGCTGGTGATGCTGGCAACAGGGGCCGCGAGGATCGACGACGTCATCTGGGCACCGGTCGCAGGCTAGCCTTCTGCTCTTTTGATGCCGCTGCGGCAATGCATTCCGCATGAACCACCGCGATTGCCTTGAGATTGCCGCATCCGCCATTGCACTAGCGTCGGCGGAACAATAGATGGTGCCCGTGGCATCCATGGATAGTGCACATGGCCAGGCCCTGACGAATTGCGTGAACAAACAGGAATAACTGCATGACCGACAAGCTCGACGCAGCGAAATTGACCGATCGCGTCGCGGCTCTCGTCGAGGCTGCCAAGCGCGCCGGCGCCGATGCGGCCGACGCCGTCGCGGTGCGCGGCCGCTCCGCCGGCGTCTCGGTCAGGCTGGGCAAGGTCGAGGCCACCGAATCCTCGGAGAGCGAGGATGTCTCGCTGCGTGTCTTTGTCGGCCGGCGCGTCGCAAGCGTTTCGGCCACCGCCGCGTCCGACCCGCAGGTGCTGGCCGAGCGGGCGGTCGCCATGGCCAGGGTTTCGCCTGAGGACCCTTTCCAGGGCCTGGCCGATCCGGCGCTGCTGGCCCGCAACCTGCGCGATCTCGACCTTTTCGATGCCACCGAGGTTTCGGCTGACCAGCTGAAGGAAGCGGCCCTTGCCGCGGAAGCGGCGGCATTGGCCGTCAAGGGCGTCACCAATTCGGCCGGCAGCAGCGCCGGCGCGGGTTTGGGCGGGCTGGTGCTTGCCACCTCGCACGGCTTCGTCGGCCAGTATGTCGCCTCGCGTTTTTCGCGTTCGGCCAGCGTCATTGCCGGCGAAGGCACCGGCATGGAGCGCGACTATGAATTCTCCTCGCGCCAGCATTTTGCCGATCTCGACGCGCCGCAGGACATCGGCCGCAAGGCCGGCGAGCGCGCCGTACGCCGCCTCGGCGCGCGCAAGGCGGCGACCGGCCCGGTCGACGTGGTGTTCGACCCGCGCGTCGCGCGCGGCATCGCCGGCCATCTCGCCGGCGCCATCAACGGCGCCGCGGTCGCCCGCAAGACCAGCTTCCTGCGCGACATGATGGGCAAGCAGGTGGCCTCAGCCGCGATCACCGTCACCGACGAGCCGCTGCGCCGGCGCGGCCAGGCCTCGCGCCCGTTCGACGGCGAAGGCATCGAGGGCGACAAGCTGCTGATGGTCGAGAAAGGCGTCTTGAGCCACTGGTTCCTGTCGACCTCGGCCGCGCGTGAGCTTGGGCTTGTCACCAACGGGCGCGGTTCGCGCAGCGGCTCGTCCGTTTCGCCGTCGTCGACCAACCTCGCCATCGAGCCCGGCGAGCGCTCGCCGGAGGATCTGATCGCCTCGCTGAAACGCGGCTTCTATGTCACCGAAGTCTTCGGCCAGGGCGTCGACATGGTGACCGGCGAATACAGCCGCGGCGCTTCCGGCTTCTGGATCGAGAACGGCGCGCTCACTTACCCGGTGGCCGAGGTGACGATCGCGTCCAACCTGAAGACGATGTTCCTCAACATGGTGCCGGCAAGCGATCTCGACCGCAATTTCGGCACCGCGGCGCCGACGCTCCTGATCGAAGGAATGACCCTTGCCGGCGCTTGATGCGATCAATCTGGCCGAGGCCCGCGAGGACCTCGCTCTGCTGCGCGAGGCCGCCCGCGAAGCCGGGGTTATCGCCATGCGCTATTTCGGCAACAACCCGCAGGTGTGGATGAAAGGCGGCACCTCGCCGGTGAGCGAGGCCGACCATGCGGCGGACGCCTATCTGCGCGAGACCTTGCTCAAGGCGCGACCCGACTACGGCTGGTTGTCGGAAGAGACCGCCGACGACCATGCTCGCCTTGCGGCGCGCCGCACCTTCGTCGTCGATCCGATCGACGGCACGCGCGGCTTTCTCGACGGCCTGCATTCGTGGTGCGTCAGCGTCGCCGTGGTCGAGGACGGCCGTTCGCTGGCCGGCGTGCTCGAATGTCCGGCCAAGCGCGAGACCTATTGGGCGCTTCCCGGTGAAGGCGCGTATCTCAACGACGAGCGGATCCACGTGCGGCCGATCGGCGACGCCGTCGACATGGGCGGCCCGAAGCCGCTGGTCGACCTGGTGCCCGAGCCCTGGCAGGGCAGGCTGCGCCGCACCGCCTACATTCCCTCGCTCGCCTACCGGCTGGCGATGATTGCAGCCGGCAAGCTCGACGCCACCTTCGTCAAGCCGAGCGCGCATGACTGGGACATCGCGGCCGCGGACCTGATCCTCACCGAGGCGGGCGGAGCGCTTGTCGACCGCAGCGGCGCGTCGCCGCGCTACGCCGGGGAGATCATCAACCACGGCGCGTTGGCCGCCGGCAGCGGCGCGCTGATCGGCGTGCTCACCGGCGTCCTTGCCGGACTTGACGAAGGGTGAGCCAGTCGACGGTTCCAAAACCGGCCGCTTTGGTCTAGACCTGTCACAATTCAAGAATATGCGAAGGATCGGCATGGCCGTGGAAGACGGAAAGAAACAGCTTTTGCACCTGGTGTTCGGCGGCGAGCTGAAGACGCTGGGCGAGACCGAATTCCGCGATCTCGACGCGCTCGACATTGTCGGCATTTATCCGGACTATCAGTCGGCGCTCACCGTCTGGAAAGCCAAGGCTCAAGCTAGCGTCGACAATGCCCATATGCGCTATTTCGTCGTTCACCTGCACCGTTTCCTCGACCCTGAAAAGAAGACCGCCGGTTGACATCGATGGAGCATGACGCGGCGAAAGGGGCGACGACGCGCGCCACCAGAAGCGGCGGTACGCGCACGTGGTGGCGCCGTATCCGTCAGCCGCTGGCGCAGTCGAGCTTCGTCAAGAATTTCATCGCCGGCCTGCTCGCCTGGTTCGTGCGTTTGGTTCGCATCACCAGCCCGCTGGTCGAAGGCTCGACCTCGGTTGCCGGCGGCGCCCAGGCACATCTGGAACCGGGCATCATCGCGCTCTGGCACGGCCAGCATCTTCTCACCCCGGCTTTTTACCCCAAGGGCCGGCCGCTGGTGGCCATGGTTTCACGCAGCGCCGATGCCGAGCTCCAGGCGTTGATGATCGAGAAGTTCGGCATCGAGGCGGTGCGCGGCTCGGGCGGGCGGGAAAATGCCAGGCATCTCGACAAAGGCGGCGCCAAAGCCTTGATCGCGCTCAAGAAAGCGCTGGTCGCCGGCAAGAATGTGGCGATGATCGCCGACATTCCGCATGGCACGCCGCGTGACGCGGGGCTTGGCATCGTGCTTCTGGCAAGGCTGTCCGGCCGGCCGATCCTGCCCGCAGCCATCACCACCAGCCGCCGCAAGGTGCTGGAAAAGAGCTGGGACCAGACCACCATCAATCTGCCCTTCGGGCGCTCCGCGGTCGTCGTCGGCACGCCGGTTTTCGTGCCGGCCGACGCCGATGAGGCCGAGATGGAGCGTAAGCGCCGCGAGGTCACGGATTCGCTCAATGCCGCGACGGCCGAGGCTCATCGCCTCGTGGACGGCGCCAAATGAGCGAGCGCTGGGCGCGTGCCGCGCTGACGGCCTATCGCTATGCGGGGGCGGCCGCCTACCCGCTGATCGGCCCCTATGTCGCCTGGCGCGCCTCGCGCGGCAAGGAAGACCGCGTTCGCCGCCGCGAGCGCTATGGCGTTGCCGGCCGGCCGCGCCCGGCAGGCCCACTGATCTGGATCCACGCCGCAAGCGTCGGTGAAACGATCGCCGTCGTGCCGCTGGTCCAGTCGATCCTCGACTACGGCGTCAACATCGTGCTGACCACGGGCACGGTGACATCGGCCAAGGTTGCCGACGAGCGGCTGGGCGACCGCATCATCCACCAATATGTGCCGCTCGACCTGAAGCCGGCGGTCAGCCGCTTCCTCGACCATTGGCGACCGGAACTGGCGATCATCGCCGAATCGGAAATCTGGCCGGTGACCATTCTGGAGCTCGGCGCCCGCAACGTGCCGCAGGTTCTGGTCAACGGCCGGCTGTCCGACCGCTCCTTCACCTCGTGGAAGAAGCGCGCCGGCGTCGCCGAAGCGCTGTTCGAGAACCTCGCTCATGTCATTGCCCAGTCGGACGTCGACGGCGAGCGGTTCCGCGCGCTTGGCGCGCGTCCGGTCACCGTTTCCGGCAACCTGAAGGTCGACACCAACCCGCCGCCGGTCGACGAAAGGGCGCTGGCCAGCCTGCAGCGCCAGCTCGCCGGACGCCCGACCTGGGCGGCGATTTCCACCCATGACGGCGAGGAGGTGGTCGCGGCGGAAGTTCATGCCAGCCTGCACAAACGCCATCCCGGCTTGCTGACCATCATCGTGCCGCGTCATCCCAACCGCGCCGATACGCTGGCCGCCGAGATTTCCGGCATGGGGCTGAAGGTCGCGCGGCGCAGCAAGGGTGAGCGCATCACGCCCGACACCGACATCTTCCTTGGCGACACGATCGGCGAGATGGGGCTTTATCTGCGCCTGACGGAGATTGCTTTCGTCGGTCGCTCGCTGACCTCGGAAGGCGGCCAGAATCCGCTTGAGCCGGCCATGCTCGACACCGCCGTGCTTGCCGGTCGCAACGTCCAGAACTTCCGCGAGGCCTATCAGCGGCTGCTCGACAGCGGCGGCGCCAAGCTGGTGCGCGACCGCGACATGCTGACCGGCGCCGTCAATTTCCTCTTGAGCAATGAAGTGGCCCGCCACGAGATGATGGCAGCCGGGGTCGCGACGGTCGACGAAATGCGCGGCGCGCTCGCCCGCACGTTGAAATCGCTTGAGCCTTACATCCAACCGCTGATCGTCAAGTCGCGCCTCAAAGGCGCCAGCGGCAAGTGAGATGACCAGCGAGGCGCCGCCCTTCTGGTGGGAAAAGCCGGACTGGCGGGTGTTTGCTTTGTCGCCTGTGTCGGCGGTTTACGGCATGGTTGCCGGCCGGCGCATGCGCCGGGCGCCGCGCGAGAAGGTAGCCGCACCGGTGCTTTGCGTCGGCAATCTCACCGTTGGCGGCAGCGGCAAGACGCCGGTCGCCATTGCGCTCGCCAAACAGGCCAAGCGTCTGCAGCTCACCCCCGGTTTCCTGTCACGCGGCCATGGCGGCTCGTTCGCCAAGCCGCATGTCGTCGACGCCCATCACGACGCCGCCAAGCATGTCGGCGACGAGCCGCTGCTCCTGGCCGAACATGCCCCGGTCGCGGTGACGCCCAACCGCGCCGCCGGCGCAAAACTGCTCATCGAGGAGCATGGCTGCGATTTCCTGATCATGGATGACGGCTTCCAGTCGGCGCGCATCCACATCGATTATGCGCTGGTCGTGGTCGATGCGCGCTTCGGCGTCGGCAATGGCCGCGTCATTCCGGGCGGACCGTTGCGGGCCAAGGTCGTCGACCAGCTGGTGTTCACCAGCGGTTTGCTGAAGATGGGCGAGGGGACCGCGGCCGACGGCGTGGTGCGCCAGGCGGCGCGCGCCGGCCGGCCGATCTTCCTGGCGCATGTCGAGCCCGCGGACCCGGCGCGCTTTGCCGGCGGTCGTTTCCTTGCCTTCGCCGGCATCGGTCACCCGGAGAAATTCTTCGACACGGTGCGCGGCGCGGGCGGCGAGGTGGCGCTGTCGCGTGCCTTTCCGGACCATCATTTCTACGCTCAGGACGATCTCGGCGATCTGCTGGCGCTGGCTGAGCGCGAGGGCCTGCGCCTCGTCACCACCGCCAAGGACGCCGCGCGGCTGCGCCATGGCACGACGCCCGCAGGCTTCCTCGATCGCCTCGACGTGCTCGACATCGAGGCCAAGTTCGAGCTCGACCATGTGCCGGAGCGCATCATCGACGAAACGCTCGACGCCTGGCGCCAGCGCAAGATGCGCGGCTGAACCTCAAGCGCGCGAGGCGTTGATATTCTCGCCATTTTGGCGATCATCGGCCGCAGAAACCCGTTTGGAGGCCCAGTTGACCAGATTGCGCGCAACGGTTCTGCTTTGTGGCCTGGCATCCAGCGCAGCCTGGGCGCAGACGCCCGCTGCGGCGGAAACGGAATTCCTCGTCGCCATCACGGGCTCGAACGGCGCGACCCGCGTCGAGCGTTCCAACAGCGTGCCGCTCATTCCCGGCCGGGTCTGCTATGAATGGCGCATACGCCTGACGTCCGGCGACAGGCTGGTAAGCGCCAGGGAAGTGTTCGAACTTCCGGCGCCGCCGACTCTGTGGGGCGGGGTGGATGAGAACGACTACAGTTCCAGCCAGCTTTCAAAGGATCGGAAGATTTCCCAGACCACCATGTTCTACCGGCCGAAGGATGGCTGGATCTCGCATGGCTGGTGCGTGGCCGAAGGCGATCCCGCCGGGCCATATTCGATCAAGGTCTATGTTGGTGAGCAATTGCTCCACGCGTTCGATTTCAACGCCGAAAGCGTGCCGGGCAGCGACGCCCAATAGCGATTGAAACCGGTCTAGCCGCGCTTGCGCAGTTCCGGATGCGTCTCGATCTCGCGGCGCAGCGAAGCGGTCGCGCTCACATAAGGCTCCTGCCGTTCGACACTCCAATATTTGAGCTCGTCGAGCGGGATGTTCTCGCCCGTCACCGCGCAACGCACGAACGACCCCGGGCTGGTGACCTGGAAATCGCCATCGAGATAACGGATGCGGGCTTCCCTGCCGCCCGGGCCTTCAAAACGGTTCATCATGGAGTGACGCTTGGCTTCATTGAGATTCAATCGCCATAAATCTGGTGCGCGGTCAAGCTTGACGCAATGCTCGTGTAATATCGCTGCACCGATACAATGGTTCCCGGGAGCCCGGCATGGACATTACCCCGACCCGTTTGAGCACGCTGATCAATGAAGCGCTGACCCCGCAGCCGTTGCCGACGGCCAAGGCGGATCCCGCGACGACGGCGTTGATCAAGGCGCTGGTGCAACCTGCCGCGCCACCGAGCGCGCAAGCGGCGCAGTTTGCGGCGCAGGCACAGACCAATTCCTTGCAGGTGCCACCCGCACGCGCCACGCAGCGTCCGTCGTCCAATCCGGTCGAGGACGCCTATCGCGCAATGATGGAGCCGGACGATGGCGCCGAGGACGCGCCGGCGAGGGCGCCGACGGGCAGGCAAGCGGCCGATGCGGACCCGGCTCCACGCGCCGGCGCGCCGGTTCAGCCGCCCGTCGCCGACAGTGCCGTCAGGTCCGCTGCCATGCCGCCACAACCGTTTGCGGCTGCCGTGCTGTCGTCGCCGGCGCTGGTGGCTGCCAATGCTAACGCGCCACAGCCGCGGGGGTCGGCGGCCCGGCCAGCGGGCCATGCGCCCCGATCGGAACCCACCCCGGTCTCACTATGGACGATATCGGTGGTCACTGCGGTCGTGTCGGCCGTGACCACCTGCATCATGGTGCTGGTGCTGCGCTGACCGCCCCAGGCGAATCGCGACCAGACTTCAATCGTCGTCCTGCAGGAAGGCTTCGACCCTCTCCGGGGCAAGTCCGGCCTGTCCGGCGATTCGACTGGCAAGGTCGGCCGCCGCCGCGCGCGGCCGGCCGACCGGGCGGTCGAGC
>JAEKLU010000058.1 GCA_019509685.1 Mesorhizobium sp.
CTGCACTACCAACTGCCTGGCGCCGCTCGCCGCCGTGTTGCACGAAACGGTGGGTATCGAAAAAGGCATGATGACGACGATCCATTCCTACACCGGCGACCAGCCGACGCTGGACATCATGCACAAGGATCTCTACCGCGCCCGCGCCGCGGCGCTCTCGCAGATCCCGACCTCGACGGGTGCTGCCAAGGCGATCGGCCTGGTGCTGCCCGAGCTCAAGGGCAAGCTCGACGGCATCTCGATCCGCGTGCCGACGCCGAACGTCTCGGTCGTCGACCTGAAGTTCATCGCCAAGCGCTCGACCACCCCGCAAGAGATCAACGAAGCCTTGATCGCCGCTTCCAACGGCAAGCTCAAGGGCGTGCTCTCGGTCACCCACCACCCGAATGTCTCGATCGACTTCAACCACGACCCGCATTCCTCGATCGTGGCGCTCGACCAGACCAAGGTCATGGACGGCAATTTCGTCTCGGTGCTGTCCTGGTACGACAATGAGTGGGGCTTCTCCAACCGCATGGGCGACACCGCCGTCGCCTTCGGCAAGACCATCGCCTGACGCAGACCTGTCTTCCTAGTATCGGAAACGCCCGGCTCCGGCCGGGCGTTTTTTATTGGCCGGCTTTGGCCAAAAACCACGCCGTTGCCTTGCACTGGTCATGTCTTCGCCCCACTCTCTGGTCAAGCGACAGACAGAGGGATTTGGAGGGGCAAGAGCGGATGGAGCATGCGATCTATCTCGTGACGCTGGTCGGCACGGCGCTCATAGTCGCCGCCGCGTTTTCGAGCCTGATCGCCTTCCGCTTCGGCGCTCCCTTGCTGCTCCTCTTTCTGTGCATCGGTCTGGCCACAGGCGTCGATGGCCTCGGCATCGAATTCGACAATGCGCGGCTGGCTTATTTTGCCGGCTCACTGGCTCTGGCCGTCATCCTGTTCGATTCCGGTTTCGGCACGCCGCTCAACGCGCTGCGCCAGGCGGCCGGGCCGGCGCTGTCGCTGGCGACCGTTGGCGTGATCCTCACCACCGCCGTGTTCGGCGTCGCCGCCTACTACCTGCTCAACCTCAGCTGGCTGGAATCCTCGCTGCTCGGCGCCGCCGTCGCCTCGACCGACGCGGCGGCCGTGTTCTTCCTGCTGCGCGCCGGCGAGATCAATCTGCGCGAGCGCGTGCGCGCCACACTGGAAGTGGAGTCCGGCACAAACGACCCGATCGCCATCTTCCTGACCATCACCTTGGTCGAGATCATCGCCGCGCACGCCAATCCGGAGGCCGATGTGCTGGCCACCAGTCTGGTCATCGGCTTCCTCATCAACATGGGGGTCGGCGCCGTCGTCGGCGTGCTCGGCGGCCTCGCCATCGTGCGCCTGGTCGAGCGGCTCAACCTCGACCACGGCCTGCTGCCGATCTTCGTGCTGACGCTCTCGCTGATGGTGTTCGCGGCAGCCGGCGCCATCGGCGGCTCGGGCTTCCTCGCCGTCTATCTCGCCGGCCTCGTGGCCGGCAATTCCGACATCCGCGCCGTCACCATCCTGAAGCGCTTCCAGGACGGCATGTCGTGGCTGGCGCAGATCATCATGTTCCTGATCCTCGGCCTGTTCGCCACGCCGTCGCAGTTTCCGGTGATCCTGGTGCCGGCTATCCTGCTTGGC
Source organism: Mesorhizobium sp. (assembly GCA_019509685.1). The sequence continues at coordinate 1,648 of JAEKLU010000058.1, forward strand.
CTGTTCCTGATCTTCGTGGCGCGGCCGCTCGCCGTCTGGCTCTGCCTGATCCCGTTTCGCCTGCCGCGCCCGGAGATCGCCTTTATCTCTTGGGTCGGCTTGCGCGGCGCGGTCTCGATCCTGCTCGCCATCACGCCCCTGCTCGGCGGCCTCGAACACGGCCGCCTGATCTTCAACGTCGCCTTCATCATCGTGCTGGTATCGCTGGTGGTGCAGGGTTGGACGGTCGGCCCGCTGGCGCGCCGTCTTGGCCTGATCGTGCCGGCTCGCCTCGGGCCGCTCGACAAGGTCGAGCTTGAATTGCCGGGTTCGGCCCATCACGAGCTGCTTGCCTATCGCGTCGCGCCCGGCAGTCCGGTGGCGCGCGGCGAGCGCATCCCGCGCTGGGCACGGCCTTCGCTGGTGCTGCGCGACGGCCGCTCGATGCGCTTCCAGGACATGGGCCGGCTCGCCGCCGGCGACCAGGTCTACATCTTCGTTCCCGACCGCTACCCGCGCCTGCTCGACAAGCTGTTTGCCAGCCGCGCCGTGGTCGATCCCGAGGACGCCGACTTCTTCGGCGCCTTCGCCGTCGATCCGGCCCGCTCGGCCGAAGAGCTGGAGGCCGCCTACGCGCCAGGCCTCACCGAGGCTGAACGCAAGCTCAGCGTCGGCGCGCTGGTTACCGAGCGGCTCGGCGGCCACGCCGAATACGCCGATCGCGTCATGATCGGCCCGATCGAACTGATCGTGCGCGACGTCGACGACAAGGGCAAGATCATTGGTCTGGGCCTGTCCTTCGAGCCGACCGCGCCGGTTGCCCGCGTGCCGGTCTTCCTCAGCGCCGGCGAAATCGGCGACCGCATCGCTGCCCTCATCCGCAACTGGCGCAAGCCGGCGAACGAGCCCACGCCCGGGGCCAGGATGCCTGACGATCCGGTGCCGGAGCCGATTGCGCCAAAGACGGCCGGCGAAGGCTGAACGAACACGGGCGCATCATTTTTGCGCGTGCGAACAGCACGGGTCTTGCATCGTTGCCGGTGCCGGGTATGGTCCCCGCGATTTTCTATGGAAAGGGATCAGCGGATGGCCGGCTTCAAGACACTCGACGATATCGGCGCCGTCAGCGGCAAGCGCGTCCTGGTGCGCGTCGACCTCAACGTTCCCGTCGCCGACGGCAAGGTCACCGACGCCACCCGCATCAAGCGCATCGCGCCGACCATCGCAGAGCTTTCGAAGAAGGGCGCCAAAGTCATCATGCTTGCCCATTTCGGCCGCCCGAAGGATGGCCCGTCGGCCGAGTTCTCGCTGGCGCCGATCGCCAAAGCCACGGCCGAGGTGCTTGGCCGCCCGGTCGGCTTCGCCGCCGACTGCGTCGGTGACAAAGCAGCCGAGGCGGTTTCCGCCATGCAGGACGGCGACGTCCTGCTTCTGGAAAACACCCGCTTCTATAAGGCCGAGGAAAAGAACGAGCCGGCCTTCACAGAAAAGCTCGCCGCCAATGGCGACATCTATGTCAACGACGCGTTTTCCGCCGCGCACCGCGCGCATGCCTCGACCGAAGGCCTGGCGCGTCACCTGCCCGCCTATGCCGGCCGCACCATGCAGGCCGAGCTCGACGCGCTGGAAAAGGGCCTCGGCAATCCGGCGCGGCCGGTGGTCGCCATTGTCGGCGGCGCCAAGGTGTCGAGCAAGATCGACCTGTTGATGAACCTGGTGAAGAAGGTCGACGCGCTGGTCATCGGCGGCGGCATGGCCAACACCTTCCTTGCCGCGCGCGGCACCGATGTCGGCAAGTCGCTCTGCGAGCATGACCTTGCCGGCACCGCCAAGCAGATCATGATCGAGGCGGCCGAAGCCGGCTGCGCCATCATCCTGCCCACCGACGGCGTCGTGGCCAAGGAATTCAAGGCGGGCGCGGCGAGCCAGACCGTCGCCATTGCCGACGTGCCCGCCGACGGCATGATCCTCGATGTCGGCGAGAAGACCGTGCAGAGCGTCAACGACTGGATCGACCGCGCCGCGACATTGGTCTGGAACGGCCCGCTCGGCGCGTTCGAGATCGAGCCCTTCGACCGCGCGACGGTGGCGGCGGCCAGGCATGCGGCGGCCCGCACCAAGGCAGGCAAGCTGGTCTCCGTCGCCGGCGGCGGCGACACGGTGGCAGCGCTCAACCATGCCGGCGTCGCCGACGACTTCACCTATGTCTCGACCGCCGGCGGCGCCTTCCTCGAATGGATGGAAGGCAAGCCGCTGCCCGGCGTCGAGGTGCTGAAGCGGTAAAGAGTTCGAGAACGGACAAGCCAGGTCGGCTTTCCATCGATTCGCGCTTTTCGACGCCATTCCTTTGGCGGTAGAGTTCCGCCAAGCGCGGAACCAACCCCGTCAAGGAGAGCACCCATGAGCGAACGTCTCGAAGATATTGCCGCCGCGATCGTGGCCGGCGGCAAAGGCCTGTTGGCAGCCGATGAAAGCTCCGGCACCATCAAGAAGCGCTTCGACGTCATCGGCGTCGAATCGACCGCCGACAGCAGGCGCGACTATCGCGAGATGATGTTCCGCGCCAAGGACGCGATGTCCAAGTACATCTCCGGCGTCATCCTCTATGACGAGACGATCCGCCAGAAGGCCGCCGACGGCACGCCGCTCGTCGACATCATCAAGGCGTCCGGTTCCATTCCGGGCATCAAGGTCGACGTCGGCGCGAAGCCCCTGGCCGGCTTTCCCGGCGACACCATCACCGAGGGCCTCGACGGCCTGCGCGAGCGGCTGGCGGACTATTACAAACTCGGCGCCCGTTTCGCCAAGTGGCGCGCGGTGATCGACATCGACACCGGCAAGGGCGTGCCCTCGGCCAATTCGATTGCCTCCAACACCCATGCCCTGGCGCGCTATGCCGCGCTTTGCCAGGAGGCCGGCATCGTGCCGATCGTCGAGCCGGAAGTGCTGATGGACGGCGCCCATTCGATCGACACCTGCTACGAGGTATCCAAGGCGACGCTGGTCAAGCTCTATGACGAGCTTTACGCCGCGCGCGTCGTGCTGGAAGGCTCGATCCTGAAACCGAACATGGTGATCTCGGGCAAGAAGTCGGGCAAGACGGACGCGCCTGAGGAAATCGCCGAAAAGACGATCAAGCTGTTCCGCCAAGTGGTGCCGTCGGCGGTGCCGGGCATTGCTTTCCTCTCCGGCGGCCAGGAAGACGAGGAGGCGACCGCCAATCTCAACGCCATCAACGCCATCGGCCCGCATCCCTGGAAGCTGACCTTCTCCTATGGCCGCGCGCTGCAGGCAGCCCCGCAGAAGGCGTGGAGCGGCAAGGCGTCGAACGTCGCCGCTGGCCAGGCCGCCTTCACCCACCGCGCCTACATGAACCATCTCGCGGCGCTCGGGCAATGGCAGCCGGCGCTGGAAAAGGCGGCCTGAAGCCATCGTTCTTCTGGAACCTGAAAACCCGGGCCTGAAGCCCGGGTTTTGCTTTTTGCCGACGACATTCCCACTTGAAGCATCGAAACGGCGGCGATGATGTCGGATCGCGCCCATGTCGAACGTCCTTGGCAGGAGAGGACAGGAGATGATCATGCATCGCAACGCCGTGGTTTCGCGCGAGGACTGGTTCGAGGCCCACCGGAAGCATCTCGAACGCGAAAAGGAACTGACGCGGCTGCGCGATTGCGTTGCCGCCGAGCGGCGGCAATTGCCCTGGTTCAAGCTCCGCAAGGACTATGTCTTCGACAGCGAGCAGGGTCCGAAGCGCCTTGCCGAGCTGTTTGCCGGCAAGAGCCAGCTCATCGTCTACCACTTCATGATGACGCCGGGCTCCGATCACCGCTGCGAGGGCTGCTCGTTCCTGGCCGACCATATCGACGGCGCCAACCAGCATCTGAAGCATCATGACGTTTCGCTGGTCGTCATCGCGCGCGCGCCATTGGCCGAGATCCTGCCCTACAAGCAGCGCATGGGCTGGAAGTTCGACTGGCTGTCGTCCTACGCGTCCGACTTCAACTTCGACTTGCAGGTCTCCTTCACCGACAAGCAGATCGCGGCGGGCGACACCACCTACAATTTCGAAAAGCGTCCGCTGCGCTCGAAGGACTTGCCGGGCACCAGCATTTTCTATCGCAATGAGTGCGGCGACATCTTCCTCACCTTCCTGTCGCGCGCCCGCGGCGGCGACGCACTGATCGGCGCCTATCATTATCTCGACATGACGCCGAAGGGCCGCGACGAGACCGGCCCCTATCATGGGCTGATGGACTGGGTTCGCCTCCACGACGAATATCAGGACAAAGGCAAGGATCGGCAGGACTGCTGCGCGTAGACGGCGGGTCGTTCACGCCGGTTCAAACATGCGCTAATGGATTTTGCGATACTCGTACGGAAACGCCATGCAGCGCCTGCTTGCCCTTCTCACCTGGCTCGCCTTCCCGGTCTATGTCTGGCAGGGCCTTGGCGTGCGCCGCCGCACCAGCCGCATGCTGCCGGCGCAAGGCCCGGTCATGCATGAGATCGCCGGCACGGCGCCCGCGGTCTCACTGCTGGTCCTGGGCGATTCTTCAGCCGCCTCCGTCGGCATCGAGCAATCCGAATATGGGCTTGCCGCGCAACTCGCCGGGCTGATTGCCGAACGTACCGGCCAAGCCGTGCGCTGGCGCGCCGCCGGCTTCAATTCGGCGACGTCAGGACAGATCCGCGATTACGTCCTGCCCAACCTGTCGGCCGATCCGTGGACGCATATCGTTCTCGCCATCGGTACCAATGACACCAAGAACTTCCATTCCGTGCCGCGCTTCAAGAAGGAGTTCGGCGGCCTGCTCTATGCGCTGCGCGCCAAGTGGCCGGAGGCGCGCGTGGTCTGGTCGCCGGTGCTGGAATTCACCCGCGCGCCGGCAATGCCGTCCTTGCTCGGCAAGATCCTCGAAATCCGCGCCGCCGAGATGAACAAGATGGGTGCGCGGCTTTGCAATGAGCGCGGCGCCGTGCCCGCCCCACGCCTGCCGATCACCAATCCCGAAGCCGGTTTTGCTTCCGATGGCTTCCACGCTTCCGAAGCCGGCTATCGCGCCTGGGCCGAGCATCTGTTGGAGTCTGTGTTGGGGCACTGAAGCTCGGGGGAAGGCTCGTTGAGATTCAGGTCAGGACGAGCCGAAAATGTTGGTTACCGAGAACCGGCCTACGCCGGCCATAGCCTTCATAGAGCGGAGACCTTGTGAGAGCTTCGGCCGGCGAAGGCCGGAGCGGAGCGTACTTGAATACGTGAGCACCGAAGGCGGAGGGAACCGGCATTTGCAGGCCGTCGTCACCTGAATATCAACGAGCCTTAGAGCAATTCCAGGAAAAGTGTGATCGGTTTTCCGCCCGGAATTGCGTCAAAACAAAGAGATAGAGCGGTTCGCCGTTTCCGTGAAACGGTGAAACGGTCTAGGTCCAATGTCCGAGGATAGCCGCCAGCGAAATCGCCGCCATGGCCAGGATCGCCAGCTTCCAGAAATCGCCGCGCCGCTTCAAGCCGGGCCAGCCGATCGGCTTGATGACCTGGATCAGCATGATGCCGATGATGACAAGGGCGAGAAGTTTCGTCATGCCGCCTTTGACCAGCATCGCGAGCGGCTGTCAAAGCGGTTTGTCGCGCTGACATCCGGACGCTGCCCTCCTGACAGAACGCCGGGTGCTTGAGCCTCTGAGAAAGCCTGCCACACTTTCTGGAACCACCTGCCACCCTCCTGACAGACTGCTGTCAGGAGGGGTGTGCGATACTCCTCTCATCAAAGAAGAGGAGCAAGGTCATGAACGGTTCTACCATCCTGCGCAGCGTACAGAATTATGTCGGCAAGATCCGCACGGTGCGCAACGAAATCCGCACGCAGCGTTTCTTGAACACTTTGCCTGCGGACATCCGCAAGGACATCGGCTGGCCGGACCTTTATGATGGCCGCGTGAGCAGGCACTGAAATTTTTCAAGGGCGCGACTTGGATAAAGACCATGTCGCGCCCAGATGTAATGGCTATGGGAAATCCAAGTTTCAGGAAAATGCCGCCGTCCTCCCGGCCGCCCTGCCGCAGCCTCCTGACAGTATGTTGTCAGGAGGCCTGCGGTAATGAATGCGGCTCGGACCCTGATGGCGACTGTTTCTGGCCGCCCTTGAGAGTTTTTTT
>JAEKLU010000059.1 GCA_019509685.1 Mesorhizobium sp.
CGGGACCTTCGACATTTCCGTGCTGGAGATCGGCGACAGCGTCTTCGAGGTGAAGTCGACCAACGGCGACACCTTCCTCGGCGGCGAGGACTTCGACATGCGCCTGGTCGAGTATCTGGCGGCCGAGTTCAAGAAGGAACAGGGCATCGACCTGAAGAACGACAAACTCGCTCTACAGCGTCTGAAGGAAGCGGCCGAGAAGGCCAAGATCGAGCTGTCGTCGACGACGCAGACCGAGATCAACCTGCCCTTCATCACCGCCGACGCCACCGGGCCGAAGCACCTGACGATGAAGCTGACCCGGGCCAAGTTCGAGAGCCTGGTCGACGACCTCGTGCAGCGCACCATCGAGCCCTGCAAGGCGGCGCTCAAGGATGCCGGCCTCAAGGCAGCCGAGATCGACGAAGTGGTCCTGGTTGGCGGCATGACCCGCATGCCCAAGATCCAGGAGATCGTGAAGCAGTTCTTCGGCAAGGAGCCGCACAAGGGCGTCAACCCGGATGAAGTCGTCGCTCTCGGCGCCGCCATCCAGGCCGGCGTGCTGCAAGGCGACGTCAAGGACGTGCTGTTGCTCGACGTGACGCCGCTGTCGCTCGGCATCGAGACGCTGGGTGGCGTGTTCACCCGCCTGATCGAGCGCAACACGACGATCCCGACCAAGAAGAGCCAGGTGTTCTCGACCGCCGAAGACTCGCAGAGCGCGGTGACCATCCGCGTCTTCCAGGGCGAGCGCGAGATGGCCGCCGACAACAAGATGCTCGGCCAGTTCGACCTGGTCGGTATCCCGCCGGCGCCGCGCGGCGTGCCGCAGATCGAGGTCACCTTCGACATCGACGCCAACGGCATCGTCAACGTCTCGGCCAAGGACAAGGGCACCGGCAAGGAGCACCAGATCCGTATCCAGGCTTCCGGCGGCCTGTCGGACGCCGACATCGAGAAGATGGTGAAGGACGCCGAGGCCAATGCCGAGACGGACAAGAAGCGCCGCGCCCTCGTCGAAGCCCGCAACCAGGCCGAGGCGCTGGTCCATTCGTCCGAGAAGTCGCTGAAAGACTATGGCGACAAGGTCTCGGAGGCTGACCGCACCGCGATCGCCGACGCCATTGCCGCGCTGAAGACTGCTACCGAGGGCGACGACGCGGCCGATATCGAGGCCAAGTCGCAGTCGCTCGCCGAAGCTTCGATGAAGCTTGGCCAGGCCATGTACGAAGCCTCGCAGAAGGAAGCGGCCGAAGCCGACGCCAAGGCGGACGCGGCCAAGGATTCGGACGTGGTCGATGCCGACTTCGAGGAAATCGACGAAGACGACGACAAGAAGAAGTCGGCTTAAGCCGGCTGACGGCAGATAAAGCGAAAAGCCCGGCGCAAGGCCGGGCTTTTTTGCAACCTTAGCCAAAAAAGTGACGGAAAAACACGCGGTGAGTTCGGCTCGCCACTAGTATCCGGACAACATCGCTCCTAAATCGAACCAGTGCCGGCGAACGACGCCAACAATGCTTGAAGACATTGAGCATCCGGACAGCGGGAAAAAATGAAAGCTGATTTCTACGAAACGCTGGGCGTGCAAAAAGGCGCCGACGAGAAGGAACTCAAGAGCGCTTTCCGCAAGCTCGCCATGCAGTTCCATCCCGACCGCAACCCCGGCGACAATGCCTGCGAGCACAAGTTCAAGGAAATCAACGAAGCTTACGAGACGCTGAAGGACCCGCAGAAGCGCGCCGCCTACGACCGTTTCGGCCACGCCGCCTTCGAGCAGGGCGGCATGAATGGCGCCGCCCATGGTTTTGGCGCCGGTGGCTTCGCCGACATCTTCGAGGATATTTTCGGCGACATGATGGGCGGCCGCCAGCGCCGCTCGTCAGGCGGCCGCGAGCGCGGCGCCGACCTGCGCTACAATATGGAAATCACGCTCGAGGAAGCCTTTGCCGGCAAGACGGCGCAGATCCATGTGCCGGCTTCGATTTCATGCTCTGAATGCTCCGGCAGCGGCGCCAAGCCCGGCACGCAGCCGGTGACCTGCTCGATGTGCCATGGCCACGGCAAGGTGCGGGCGACGCAAGGCTTCTTCTCGATCGAACGCACCTGCCCGCAATGCCAGGGCCGCGGCCAGACGATCAAGGACCCCTGCCCGAAATGCGCTGGGCAGGGCCGCGTCACCGAGGAGCGCTCGCTGTCGGTCAACATCCCGGCCGGTATCGAGGATGGCACCCGCATCCGGCTTGCCAATGAGGGTGAGGCCGGCCTGCGCGGCGGTCCGTCCGGCGATCTCTACATCTTCCTGGCTGTCAAGCCGCACGAATTCTTCCAGCGCGACGGCGCCGATCTTTACTGCAAGGTGCCGATCTCGATGACAACCGCCGCCCTGGGCGGGTCGTTCGAGGTCACCACGCTCGATGGCTCGCAGACCAAGGTGAAGGTGACCGAAGGCACGCAGAACGGCCGCCAGTTCCGGCTGAAAGGCAAGGGCATGCCGGTGCTGCGCCAGCCCAATATCGGCGACCTCTACATCCAGACCGCGGTCGAGACACCGCAGAACCTGACGCGCCGCCAGCGCGAGCTGCTGGAAGAATTCGAGCAGCTATCATCCAAGGACAATTCGCCCCAGTCGAGCGGCTTTTTCGCCCGGATGAAGGACTTTTTCGAGTCGTTCGGCGAGCGCTGATCGCTGTATTTCTATCTTGCGACCGGTGTCGGAACGGGCGCTTCCCGAGCGTCATCAACATCTTATGCCAGGTCGACGCCTTGCCTTGTCCCAGGTAGCTGCTAAGTAGCAGGTCGGGGCGCAGCATTGAGGAGAGCTCGCGATGGCACGTGGTCCCGGATTGCGCAAAGCGCTGGCGGAAAAGTTCGACGACGAGCTGAAGTTCTTCAAAGGCTGGATCGACAAGCCAAAGACGGTCGGTTCGATCGTTCCGACCAGTTCCATCACCGCCCGCAAGATGGCTTCCATCGTCAACCCACGGTCGGGCTTGCCGGTGCTTGAAGTCGGGCCCGGCACCGGCGTCATCACCCGCGCTATTCTCGCCCTGGGCGTGAAGCCGGAAAATCTTTACGCGGTCGAGTATTCAACGGATTTCGTGCGCCATTTGCGCGGCCTCTATCCCGGCGTCAATGTCATCGAGGGCGATGCCTTCAATCTCAACGCCACGCTTGGCGAGAAGCGCGACATGGTGTTCGATTCGGTTGTCTCCGGCGTGCCGCTGCTCAATTTCCCGGTCGCCCAGCGCATCGCTTATATCGAAAGCCTGCTCGACCGCATCCCCGCGGGGCGGCCGATCGTGCAATTGACCTATGGGCCGCTGTCGCCGATCCCCGCCGGCCGCGGCGACTATACGGTCGAGCATTTCGATTTCATCTTCCGCAACATCCCGCCGACGCAATTGTGGATCTACCGGCGCGCAGCGCATTAGATTGAGAGGGGAATAGGGGGAGTAAGGCAGTAGGGGAGTAGGAATGGAAAAGCTCCATGCCCCTGAATACCCCTACTGCCCTACTGCCCTACTGCCCTACTGCCCTACTGCCCTACTCCCTTATTCCCTTATTCCCTTACTCCCTTATTCCCCTACTCCCGTATCCAGCCGTTGATTTGAACGCCCCTTGGCTGTACCTGTCCCGGAACAAGGGTGGCCGATGGCAGTGATCCCGAAAATCCTCATCTTCGCCGGCTCGGTGCGCAGCGGCGCCTTCAGCGGCAAGACGGCCGACGTGGCGCAGAAGGCACTCGCCATGCAGGGCGCCGAGGTGACGCGCATCTCGCTCGGTGACTATCCGCTGCCGATCATGGACGAAGACCTGGAAAAGGAAAAAGGCGTTCCGGAGAATGCCGTCAAGCTCGGTCGGATGATCGCCGCGCATGATGGAATCATGATCGCGACGCCCGAATACAATGGCTCGATCCCGCCGCTGCTCAAGAACACGATCGACTGGGTAAGCCGCGTGCGCCTGGATGGCGGACGATCGTTCAGGCCGCTCAACGGCAAGGTCGCCGGCCTCTGCTCATCTTCCAACGGACCCTTCGCCGGCATACGCTGCATCAACCATCTGCGCGCCGTGCTGGTGCGCTGCCAGATGGAGGTGGTGACGCCGGAATGCTCGGTGCCCGAAGGCGGCAATGCCTTTGACGACGGTGGAAATTTCAGGGACGAACGACTGATCAGATCGATGGAGCATCTATGCCGCGCGCTAATCGAAACCTCGCGTTTGAAGTCGACCAGGATCGGCGCATGAATCAGCCGCCGGAGATGCGCGCCAAGTCGATGCGCGACAGGTTGATCGTCGGCCTCGACGTGCCGACGCTGAAGGACGCCGAGCAGGCGGTGCGCGAGCTCGAAGGCGTCGTCTCTTTCTACAAGATCGGCTACCAGCTGGCTTTCGCCGGCGGGCTCGACTTCGCCCGCGAGCTTGCCAGCGGCGGGACCAAGATTTTCCTCGACATGAAGCTGCTCGACATCGACCACACGGTGGCCAAGGGTGTCGAGAACATCGTGCGCATGGGCATGACCATGCTGACCATCCACGCCTATCCCAAGGCGATGCGGGCCGCGGTGGAGTCTGCCAAAGGCAGCGATCTCTGCCTGCTTGCGGTCAGTGTGCTGACGTCGATGGACGAGCAGGACATGATCGACGCCGGCTATGAATATGATCCGCACACGCTGGTGCTGAGGCGCGCCGAACAGGCGCTGCACGCCGGTATGGGCGGCGTTGTCTGTTCAGCCGAGGAAGCGGAAGCGGTACGCCGCATCGTCGGACCTGACATGGCGGTGGTCACGCCGGGAATACGGCCGACCGGCAGCGATCATGGCGACCAGAAGCGCGTGGTGACCCCCGGCCAGGCGATCCGTAACGGCTCCAGCCACCTCGTCGTCGGCCGCCCCGTCGTGGCGGCGCCGGACCGGCGTGCCGCCGCCGAGGCGATCCTGGCCGAAATGCAATCCGCCTGAGGACCTCGTTCGGGCGACACAAGCAGGAGAAAAAGAATGCCGAAGGGATATTGGATCGCCCGCGTCGATGTGCGCGATCCGGAAGGCTACAAGGAGTATGTCGCGGCCTCGAAGCCGGCTTTCGAGCGATTCGGCGCGAAGTTTTTGGCGCGCGGCGGTCCGCATGAGGCCGCCGAGGGACCCGGCCGGGCCCGCAATGTCATCATCGAATTCGAATCGCTCGCCGCGGCGCATGACTGCTACCATTCGCCGGAATACCAGCGCGCCGTTGCCATCCGTCAGAAAGTGGCCGACGGCGAGATCGTGCTGGTCGAGGGCGCCTGAACGCGTTGGAGCGCTTCACCGTTTCACGGAAACGGGAAGGCGCGTGGCGAGCCTGCTCTAACCAAAGAACCGACTGGCCGCCGTCTCGGCCATAGCATCGGCGAGTTCCATGCCCCATTGCTTTCGGCAGTAATCGCGAAAATCGAAACAGGGCAGGCCGGGGCAGACTTCGAACTCGATGAGGTGGACGGTATCGTCGGGCTCGACCCTGAAATCGACGGAAAAGACGTCCCTCAGGCCAAGGCCGGTTATCAGTTTTTGCGCGATGGCGCGGATCTTGCGGTCGGCGTTCGGCTGCCTGGCCGCGACCGGCTCAAGTTCCGGCTCGACATAGGTGCCCGCATCCTTCGCCGCCTGGCCGGTGTCGCCATAGAGCGCCATCGAGTCGGCCATGGTCTGGAAATCGCCGCCGGAATCGACAAAGAAGATGCCCAAAGCCTCGATGCCGGCTTCCGGCTTGAGCCCGAGGAAACTGGCACGCACGTTGCGGCCGGCGACATAGGGCTGGACGACGACATCGTCGCGATAATAGGCAAAGACGCGCCGGCTAAGCTCCCGCGCGTGGCCGAGATCGCTGATGCGCGAATCCGACCAGATGCCGATCTTGGCGCCGAGCCGGTTGGGCTTGACGAACCAGCCGGCCGAAGACGCCGGCGGCTCGACCAGCCATTCGCCATTGCGCGCCAGGCCGGCCTGCGGCGCCGGCAGGCCGAGCGCGCCGAGCACGGCGCCCGAGCGGAGCTTGTCCTGGCAGAGCGCAAACAGCGCATCGTCGGCGCCGATGGTGCGCAGCCCGTTCAGCCGCGCCAGCGCGGGTGCCGCGCCGCCACGGAAATAGGCAACACCATCGGTCAGCGTCCAGACCAGCGTCGTTTCGGGATCGGCTTTCGCCAGCACCGGCGCGGCATCGTCGAGTTCGACAGGTTTGAAAGTGAAGCCGCGCTTTTCGCCGGCTGCGCCAAGCCGGCTGAACTCGGGCGCGAGATCGGTCGATTGCGCCAGGTAGGACGAGATTTCCAAAGCGCGATCCGTCGGATGGCCGTCGGCGATCAGCCGTTCAAAACAGGCGTTTTCCGGCTCGTAGACAAGGACCAGCGTCGGCGTGTTATGCGGCATCGAAGGCTCCAGACGACATCAGGGAGCAGCATCGCATAGCGGGCGCGATCGGCTTGCGGGAAACCGACCGGCCCGTGCGGTTGCGCGACAGCTCAGGCGATCAGCACGCGCGGCTCGAAGCGGCCCCGGACCGGGATGTCGAGCAGGAAGGTCATGCCGGCCTGGGGATCGAGCTTGCGCTGCTTGTCGTCCTTGCCTTTCCAGGCCGATGTCACCGCCAACCGATCGGCCTTTTCGCCGACAAAAGCCGGGCAGGAAGCCTGCGTCACCGGCATCGCTATCTCGCGCAGCAGCGTGCCGTCGGGCGCATAGGCTTTGACCGCCCTGCCGCCCCAGACGGCGTTCCACAACACGCCGTCGCGATCGACGACGGAGCCGTCGACATAGCCCTTCGATGAACGGTGATCGACGAACACTTTCGGCTCACCGGTCGGCAGCCCCGTCGCCGGGTCGCTGGCCGTCCGCATCAGAAGCCCGGTCGCGGTGTCGGTGTAGTAGGCGATCGTGCCATCCTGCGAGAAACAGATCGAGTTGGAAACGGTGATGTCCGAAAACAGCCGGCGCAATTCCCCCTTGAAGAACCAGTAGATCGAGCCGGCGCCCTTCTCCTCGCCCTTGCCCATCGTGCCGGTCCAGAAGGCGCCGCACGGATGAACGCGGGAATCGTTGGAGCGCGTGAGCGGATTGTCGGCCTCGATCGGCGTGTGCAGCGTCAGCTTGCCGGTTGCGACGTCGCGGACAGCCAAGCCCTTCTCGGTGGCGATGAGCTGGCGCTTGTCGTCGATGACGGCAATGGCGCTGGCCATGACGCCGAGGTCATGCACCTTCAGCGCGCCGGCAAGCGGCTTTTCCAGGAGCTTGCCGTTGACGATGTCGAACCAGAACAGCGTGTCGATGCCGGGGTCGTAGCTCGGCCCCTCGCCGAGTTCGCAGATGTGGTCGGAAAAAACCGAAACGCCGTCCATCACTGTCCTCCGAAGGCTTCATCCCAGGCGGCGACGGCGGCGCGGGCGCGCTGGCTGACGTCCTCGACCGAAGCGCCCGGCTTGTAGAGGCTCGATCCCAGGCCGAAGACGCTGACGCCGACCGCCTTGTAGCCGGCAAAGTCCTTGTCGGAGACGCCGCCGACCGCGCCGATCAGCGTCGTTGCCGGCAGCACGGCGCGAATGGCCGCGATGCCGCTCGATCCGAGAACGCTTGCCGGGAAGAATTTCAACGCCGACGCGCCAAGCCGGATCGCCTGGAACGCCTCGGTGGGCGTGAACACGCCGGGCATGGTGACCATGCCGTGATGCATCGCGCGGTCCATGACGTCGGCGTCGATGTTGGGGCTGACCAGCAGGCGTCCACCGGCCTTGTGCAAAGCGTCGACATCGGCCGCCGTCAGCACCGTA
>JAEKLU010000060.1 GCA_019509685.1 Mesorhizobium sp.
CGGGGGCGGCAACAGCGGCAACAGCGGGGGCGGCAACGGCAACAGCGGTAACGGGAACGGCAACAGCGGTAACGGGAACGGCAATAGCGGTAACGGCAACAGCGGTAAGGGCAATGGCAACAACCCGGGCAATGCCCAGACTCATGTGAACACCACGACCGGCGACACGGTCGAAGTCGGCGCCGGCGCAGTAGAGGTTACGCACCCCAACGGCATGAAAGAGAAGGTCGAGAAGGGACGCTTCCGGATGGAAGACAAGTACGGCCGCACCATCGTCGATCGTAAGGCCACCGCGGCCGACGTCGATCGTTTGAAGAATTTGTGAGAGCGAGGTTTTATCGGGAGACCAGATCGTCAGGGATTGAAGCGCCGGCGCCGCGAGATAGGTTGCCACCTTTTGCTTCGCCGCCTTTAGTCCTGATCGGTCTTTCGAGGAACATCCGCTGTTCACCTGCCCCCGTCCTCGTGGCGGGGGTATTTTTTTGAGGAACTGGGGAACTGGGGAACTGAGGAACTGGGGAACTGGGGAACTGGGGAACTGGGGAATTGGGGAACTGGAGAACTGAGGAACTGAGGAACTGAGGAAGCTTCTCCAGCCGTTCCACTTCCATCGACTCTCCTGTTCTTCAATTCTCCAGTTCTCCAGTTCTCCAGTTCTCCAGTTCTCCAGTTCTTCAATTCTCCAGTTCCCCAGTTCCCCAGTTCCTCAGCTCCTGATTTCCCTCGCCTCCCGCGCCACCAGGGCCGCTTCCGTGCGGTTGCGTACGTTGAGCTTGGCGAGCACGCGGGTCATGTGGTGCTTGACCGTCTTTTCCTGCAGCGACAGGCGGGCTGCGACCTCCTTGTTGCTCAGGCCTTCCGAAACCAGCTTCAAGATGTCGGCCTCGCGTGCGGTGAGCAGGCTCAGCGGGTCGGGTTTGCTACCGGCGGGCTTCAAGAGGTCCGACAACAGCCGCGCCGACAGGATCGGCGAAACATAGCTCTGGCCGTCGGCGACATCGCGCAGGATCTCGGCCAGCGCCTTGGAGCCGACGCCTTTCAGCACATAGCCGCGCGCGCCCACTTTCAGCGCTTCCGCGACATCGGCATTGGCTTCCGACACGGTCAGCATCACGACCTTCTGCTGCGGCCGCGCGGCAAGGATAGCGCCAAGCGCCTTGAGCCCGCCACCCGGCATGCTGATGTCGAGCAAAAGGATGTCGGGCGCCGCGCGAGCGAGTTGCTCGGCATCGTCGGCATTGGCGCCTTCACCGACAAGCTCGAAACCGCCGATCTCGGCGAGGCTGCGCGTCACGCCCTCGCGAAACAGCGGATGGTCGTCGACGATGGCGATGCGGATCGGGGCGTTCATGACTGCTCCTCAACGGACAATTGGATCACCAGCTTGGTTCCTTGCGGGCCGGACAGCGTATCGAACTGTCCGCCGATGCTTTCGATGCGTTCCCTCAGGCCCGCCAGCCCGAGGCCTTCGCTTCGCGCCGGATCGAAGCCCGGGCCGGTGTCCAGCACCTCGACCACAAGCCTGCCGGCCCTCATGGTGGCGCGCACCTGCTGGCCCTGGCCCTTGCCGTGGCGGTAGGCGTTGTTCAGCCCTTCCTGCACGAAGCGGTAGATGCTGATCTTCTCCGAGGTGCCGAGCTCGGGCAGGCGTTCGGGCAGCGTCAGCGCCACCTCGGTCGCGGTGCGGCGCTCATGCTCGGCAACCGCAAGCCGCAGGATGTCGGCGATCGCCTGGGTCTCGATCTGCGGCAGCACCAGCCCATTGCAAATGCCGCGTATCTCGCTCATCGCCTCGCCGAGCGTCTTGTGGATGCCGGCGATCTCGGCCTCGCGTGCCTCGCGCGAGGCCTCGACCAGCGCCGGGCTGTCCATCCTGAGCGCCGCCAGCGCCACCAGTTGAGCCGGTCCGTCATGCAGGTCGGCGCCGATGCGCCTCAAATAGCGTTCGTTGATCGCGGTGGCGCGGCGCGAGGCGCGCTGCACGCGCTGGCGCAGCGAGGAATTCTGCGCCAGTGTCGCTTGCAACTCGGCGACCTTGGCCTCGAGCGCGGCGCGCTGGATCTGGATTGTGCGGCTGCCGCGAAAGACGATGCCTGAAAGCAGCGCGAGCGCTGTCGCGGTGGCCGTGGCCACCACCAGCCAGGTCCCGCGCAGCGCTGCCGTCATCGTTTCGTGGAAGTCGGTCGCGGCCTCGTAGAATTCCGACACGGCCACCACGTCGCCCGACCACGGCTCGCGCACCGGGTTGTATATCTCCAGCACCGGAACCTTCACATCCTCTTCCTCGCCGGCTTTGATGTCGTCCTGAAGACTGTTGTATTCAGCCACCACATTGCCGGCGAAGGCGGCTTTGAGATTGGGATTGATCTTGTACTGCCTGCCGATCTCGGCAGCGTCCTTGGCATAGAGGACCGTGCCGTCGGGTCGCCACAGCTTGAACGACAGCAGTTTCTCGCCGAGCGCGCCCTGGCCTAGCGTCTCGTCCAGCGCCCGCTTGACCGTGGTGTCGAGCTCGCGGCTCTTGCGCATGTCGGGCAGCAACGGCGCGATCACGCTGTCGACATAGAGCGCGGTGGTGGCTGCGGCGTTGTGCATCACGCCCTCACGGATCTGCGCGGTCACCCATAGGCCGACCACCAGCATGACCGCCAGCAGTCCGATGCCGCCGGCGATCAGGAACTGCAGCGCCAGCGACAGCCCGCTCCAGATTTCAACCAGACGCTTCAACATCTCCCCGCTTTGCCGATTGGTGAGACTACCGGGCCGGCGACAGTATGGCGACATGGACCTTGGTCCGGCCGCAGGGGAAGGGATAGCTGATGGAAGGTCTTCCTTGCAAGAACGCCCTCAGGCGTAACCCTTCAGCTCGACCACCTCGACGCCGAGGCGAAAGGCCTGGCCGTCGGCATAAGAGCGCGCATATTGCTCGGCCTCGAACGGAAAGATCAGCGTGGTGCCGTAGGCGGTGACGCGCACCGTCCACTTCTGGCCGCTGACGAGCTCAACACCGTGAAGCTTCGCCTTAACCATCTCACCCTCCTCAGTCCGCATGCTCGCAACCTTTGATAACGTCGCGAAAGTCATTTGAGTGCAAATAATCCGACCGAATTGTGTCGTTGCCTCATCGCTTCCGACATTGGGTCGTTCCCGTCCGTGAAATGGTTCACCGAGGGTGGTGCTTTTTTGGTCTCCGCAGCTTCACCGGCCCGGACACATTGATGGCTTTTGTCATCCGGGTCGTTTGCCCTCGAGCTTGGAACCCCGACGCTTCAAGCAGGTTAAAGTTTCGGAACCGCGAAGGAGATCGCCATGATCCGCAAGCTGAAAACCGGCGAATATCGTCTCTATTCCCGCAAGCTCGATCCGAGGACCGGCAAGCGGCGCAACCTCGGCACCTTCAAATCGCGCGAGGCGGCCGAAAAGCACGAGCGCGAAGTGCAGTATTTCAAGCGGCACTAGAGCAATCCCATGCAGGCGGGTAGCGGCTAGGCTCGGCGACTTCGTCGGGACCTTCAGTGATGCCGGCCGCCTTGCGGTTTGCGTGGTGTGTTCGGCCGGGCGTGGCCCGGTAGGGCCGTCTTTATGATCGATCCGCTCATGTCGCGGTCGCAACGCCTCGTCACGATCTCGACTGATCTGGTATCGACGGTCACCCGTCCCAGCACCTGCACGGTCGTGCGCCCGAGATCTTCGTCGACATGGACGACCTCGCCTTCGAGCCGCAGCTTGTCGCCCGGCTTGGCATTGGGTTCGACCATCGAATAGCTGTGGGTGTCGCTGGCAAGCGACAGGATCACGCGGTTCTGCACACGCTCGATCACTGTAGCAACGATTGCGACCCTGTCTCCGATCCCCACTGTTTCATGTGTCATGGCGAGCTCCTTTCCGCGTCAAGCGACAGTCACTGCAAAGACAAAAAAGGAACTGCCGCGTAGCGGGACGCCGGCACCGCTAAAACAAACGCGAAAACAAACATTTGGTTGCGGTCGTGGCCGCGCGCAGCATTGCCGGGCGCAAAAGCCTGGACAGCGATATCACAAGCCAGCGCCGCTCGTCATGGTCGCAGCCCCTTTTCGGCAGGCCGGGCGGGGGGTGATCAACGCGGAAGGACTTTGACCATGAGCATCGCCACGAAATCGTCAGCGCGGCCGCGAGCCTTGCTTGCCAACGACGCTCGGCCGAGCTGGCAGAGCCGGGCGATCACCCGGCTGCTGGAAATCCTGCTGCGCGCCCGAGGAATGTTCTCAGGCTGCTGAAGCGACATACGCCCGTTGACATGATCGCGCCGAGGCATCCAACCGACCGGAAACTGCATCAAGCGGGCGAAGCCGTCGCCCGCTTGCATGGGGCGTGACAAGAACGCCATCAAGGCGTATGTTGACATAAAGATGTCTTTATGTGACCTGGAGAAGGTTGTCGCTCCGAGGATAAAAAATGTCGCAGGATTCCGCATCGCTGGACGCCTTGTTCGGCCCTGTCACGGCAAAGCCCGATGGTTCGGAAGTGCTTGCCGCGCTCACCGCCGCAGCGCGCGAGCGCATCCTGATCCTTGACGGCGCCATGGGCACGCAGATCCAGGGGCTTGGCTTCGACGAGGACCATTTCCGTGGCGAGGCCTTCGCCGGTTGCGCCTGCCACCAGCAGGGCAACAACGATCTGCTGATCCTGACCCAGCCCGCCGCGATCGAGGAAATCCACTATCAATACGCCATTGCCGGCGCCGATATCCTCGAAACCAACACCTTCTCCTCGACCTCGATCGCCCAGGCCGATTACGGCATGGAGGATGCGGTCTATGCGCTGAACCGCGACGGCGCGCGGCTGGTGCGGCGCGCCGCCCTTCGGGCCGAACGGGAGGACGGCAAGCGCCGTTTCGTCGCCGGTGCGCTCGGGCCGACCAACCGCACTGCATCGATGTCGCCCGACGTCAACAACCCCGGCTATCGCGCCGTGACCTTCGACGAATTGCGCCTGGCCTATGGCGAGCAGCTGCGCGGCCTGATCGATGGCGGCGCCGACATCATCCTGATCGAGACCATCTTCGACACGCTGAACGCCAAGGCGGCGATCTTCGCCTGCAACGAGATTTTTCTTGAGAAGGGCGTGCGCCTGCCGGTGATGATTTCCGGCACCATAACCGATCTCTCCGGCCGCACGCTGTCTGGCCAGACGCCGACCGCCTTCTGGCATTCGGTGCGCCACGCCAGCCCCTTCACCATCGGTCTCAACTGCGCGCTCGGCGCCAACGCCATGCGCGCGCATCTGGCCGAGATATCGGGCGCCGCCGACACCTTCGTCTGCGCCTATCCGAACGCTGGCCTGCCCAATGAATTCGGCCGCTATGACGAGAGCCCCGAATTCATGGCCGCGCAGATCGAGGATTTTGCCAGGGAAGGGCTGGTCAATGTCGTCGGCGGCTGTTGCGGCTCGACGCCGGAGCACATCCGGGCGATTGCCGAGGCCGTGAAAAAATATCCGCCGCGCGCCATTCCCGAGATCGAGCGCAGGATGCGATTGTCCGGGCTGGAGCCGTTCACGCTGACCGACGAAATTCCCTTCGTCAATGTCGGCGAGCGCACCAACGTCACCGGCTCCGCCAAGTTCCGAAAACTGATCACGGCGGGCGACTATGTCCCCGCGCTCGACCTGGCGCGCGACCAGGTCGCCAACGGCGCGCAGATCATCGACATCAACATGGACGAGGGCCTGATCGATTCGAAAAAGGCGATGGTCGAGTATCTCAATTTGATCGCCGCCGAGCCGGACATCGCGCGTGTTCCGGTGATGGTCGATAGCTCGAAATGGGAAATCATAGAGGCCGGCCTGAAATGCGTGCAGGGCAAGCCGCTGGTCAACTCCATCTCGATGAAGGAAGGCGAGGAGGCGTTCCTGCATCACGCGAAGCTGGTGCGCGCCTATGGCGCGGCCGTGGTCGTCATGGCCTTCGATGAGGCCGGCCAGGCCGACACCAAGGCGCGCAAGGTCGAGATCTGTACCCGCGCCTACAAGCTCTTGACCGAAGAGGCCGGCTTCCCGCCCGAAGACATCGTCTTCGATCCCAATGTCTTCGCCATCGCCACCGGCATCGAGGAGCATGACAATTACGGCGTCGACTTCATCGAGGCGACCGGCGAGATCACCTCGACACTGCCGCATGTCCATATTTCCGGCGGCGTATCGAACCTCTCCTTTTCGTTCCGCGGCAACGAGCCGGTGCGCGAGGCGATGCACGCCGTGTTCCTCTACCACGCCATCCAGCGCGGCATGGACATGGGCATCGTCAATGCCGGCCAGCTCGCCGTCTACGACACGATCGAACCGGAGCTGCGCGAGGCCTGCGAGGATGTCGTGCTCAACCGCGCGCCCAGGGCAGGCGGCACCGCCACCGAGCGCATGCTGGAGATCGCCGAGCGCTTCAAGGGCGCGGCCGGCAAGGAAGGCAAGGAGCGCGACCTTGCCTGGCGCGAATGGACGGTCGAGCAGCGGATTTCGCATGCGCTGGTCAATGGCATCACCGAATTCATCGACGCCGATACCGAGGAAGCGCGGCTCGCCGCCGAGCGCCCGCTGCATGTCATTGAAGGCCCGCTGATGGCCGGCATGAATGTCGTCGGCGACCTGTTCGGCGCGGGCAAGATGTTCCTGCCCCAGGTGGTGAAGTCGGCGCGGGTGATGAAGCAGGCGGTGGCCGGGCTGTTGCCGCATATGGAGGCGGAAAAACTGGCCAACGCCGCCAACGGCGTCGACAATGGCGAGCGCCAGACGGCGGGCAAAATCCTGATGGCGACGGTCAAGGGCGACGTCCACGACATCGGCAAGAACATCGTCGGCGTGGTTCTCGCCTGCAACAATTACGAGATCATCGATCTCGGCGTCATGGTGCCGGCGGCAAAAATCCTGCAGACGGCGCGCGACAAACAAGTCGACATCATCGGCCTGTCCGGCCTGATCACGCCATCGCTTGACGAGATGGTGCACATGGCCGCCGAGATGGAGCGCGAAGGTTTCGACATTCCGCTCTTGATCGGTGGCGCGACGACCAGCCGTGTCCACACCGCAGTAAAAATCCACCCGCGCTACTCGAAGGGGCAGACGGTCTATGTCGCCGACGCCAGCCGGGCTGTCGGCGTCGTCTCGACGCTGCTGTCCAACGACAGCAAGGCCGATTATGTCGACTCCGTGCGCGCCGAGTACAAGAAGGTCGCCGACGCGCATGCCCGCTCCGAGGCCGACAAGCAGCGGCTGCCGCTGGCCAAGGCGCGGGCCAATGCGCACAAGGTAGACTGGTCGGTATACCAGCCGCCGCAGCCGTCCTTCACCGGCGTCAAGGTTTTCGAAGACTGGGACCTGACGGAGCTTTCGCGCTACATCGACTGGACGCCGTTCTTCCAGACCTGGGAACTGAAGGGTCGTTATCCGAAAATCCTCGAGGACGAGGCGCAGGGACCGGCAGCGCGCCAGCTGTTCGAGGATGCGCAGGCGATGCTGAAAAAGATCATCGCCGAGAAATGGTTCGCGCCGCGCGGCGTCATCGGCTTCTGGCCGGCAAACGACGTTCGCGACGACATCAGGCTGTTCACCGACGAGGCACGCTCGCGGGAACTCGCGACCTTCTTCACGCTGCGCCAGCAACTGACCAAGCGCGATGGCAAGGCCAATGTCGCGCTGGCGGATTTCGTCGCGCCTGTCGACAGCGGCAAGCCCGACTATATCGGCGGCTTCATCGTCACATCAGGCATCGAGGAAGTGGCGATATCGGAGCGTTTCG
>JAEKLU010000061.1 GCA_019509685.1 Mesorhizobium sp.
GCCCGCGACTTTGCCCGGCGCGGCGGCGGTGTGGTGGCGATTCTGCACGACCTCAATTTGACGGCGATGTATGCCGACCGGATTTTCGTGCTGCGTAACGGCGAGCTTGCCGCTGATGGCTCGCCGGCGGAGGTGCTCAACGACGAGTTGATCGAGAAGGTGTTCGACTGCCGACTCAAGGTCGGCGTGCTGCCTGCCGGAAGTGTGCCGTTCGTACTGCCACAGTCCTCGGCTTAAGCCGCCGGAGCGCGCTGTTCCAGGAGGTCGATGCCGAGCAGGTGGCGCACGTTCGGCCGCGCCGCGACGAGATCGGCGATCGTGTAGCGGGACAGCACGGCGAAGAAGGCGTTGAGCGCCTCGCGCAGCGCCGAATTCAAGGCGCAGCTGTCGACCAGCGGGCATTCGGCGGCGTCGTTCTCGAAGCATTCGGCCATGGCGAAGCTCTCTTCGGTCACACGCACGACATCGAACAGATTGATCTGTTCGGCCGGGCGTCCAAGCCGCACGCCGCCGTTGCGGCCGCGCACCGTCTCGACCAGGCGGGCCTCGACCAGCGGCTGCAGGATCTTGAACAGGAACAGTTCCGACACCGAATAGGCGGCGGCGATCTCGGGGATGCGGCTCAGCCGTTCGGTGTTGGCGGCGCAATACATCAGAATGCGCATCGCATAGTTGGTCTGGCGCGTCAGCCGCATGGTATCCTCGCGAAACATTAGCTTGCGGCGAATATGGCCTATAGTTTGGAATAATTCCAGACTACAGCCGCATAATGCTGAATTTTCGCGTCAACTTTTTTCGCCCCAGATGTCGGGAAAAGGCCGGAAACAGCGCCGCTGCCAGCAAATGTGCATTTCGGCAAGGCAGCCCCTAGATAGACTCGCAAGACAAAGAGGAGCGGCCTGTCCATGTCCCAATCCGCCACGGCCCTGACGCCGGTGCGATTCGATACCGATGCGCAGGCAAAGCTATCGGCGCTGCGGCGCGTCAAATTCATCGCGGGCGCAGCACTCGCTCTTTGCGTTGCCGTGTTTGCGGCGGCAAAGTCCTTCCAGGGCGCCCATCCGTGGCTCGGCTTTGTCGCCGCCTTTGCCGAGGCGGCAACCATCGGCGGTCTGGCCGACTGGTATGCGGTGGTGGCGCTGTTCAGGCGGCCGCTCGGTCTGCCTATACCGCATACCGCCATCATTCCGGAAAACCAGCACCGCATCGCCGACAATCTCGGCCGTTTCATCGAAGCCAACTTCCTGGCCCCGGAGCCGGTCCGCGAAAAGCTCGCCGAGGTCGACTTCGCCGCTCTCGTCGCCGACTGGCTGGGCGACGCCGAACGCGCCGCCGGCCTGTCGCGATTCGTCGCCCGGCTGGTGCCGCAGACACTGACGGCGGTGGAGCAATCCGGCTTGCGCGATTTCGTAACCAGCCGCATGCTGGAGCAGATCGAGAAAGTGCCGCTGGCGCCGCTCGCGGCCGACCTTCTGTCGGCGCTGACCGACGACCGCCGCCACCAGAAGCTGTTCGATGAATTCACCCGTGTCGTCGGGCGTTTCCTGAACGACGAACAGGCGCTCGAGACGATGCGCGAAAAGATCCGCGAGGAATTGCCCTCGCTGTTCAACCTGTTTCGCGCCGACGCCTATCTGTTGAAGAAGATCGTCGCCTCGGCCGGATCGTTGCTGGAGGAGGTGCGAGCCGATCCGGACCATCCGATGCGCGCCGAATTCGACCGCTTTGCGCTCTCCTTCATCGAAAAACTCAGGAATTCCAAGCAATATGCAAGGCGCGCCGAAAAGCTGAAGCGCGATTTCCTGGCTCGACCCGAGGTGAGGGCGCTGGCCGGCGATGCGTGGGCAAGCCTGCGGCTGTTCATCGAACAGGACGTCAATGCGGCCAAGTCGGTGATCCGCGAGCATCTCGCCAATATGTTCGTCGAAGTCGGACGGCATCTGGCCGACGACGCCCAGATCAGGGCCGACATGAACCAGGGTTTCGTCGTCGCGCTGGCCTCCTTCGTCGAAAGCCAGAAAAGCGGCGTGTCGACATTCATCGCCGATCAGGTCAAGCGTTGGGATCTGGGTCAACTGACGCGGCTGATCGAGATCAACATCGGCAAGGACCTGCAATATATCCGCTTCAACGGCATGATCATCGGCGGGCTCGCGGGCCTGGCGCTTTATACGGCCGAGCGGCTGTTCCTGGTCAATTGACGTGGATCGACCGTGCACTATTCTCCATCAAGGGCGCCGCATGGCGGCTTAAAGGGAGGCACAGCATGGCAAAACAACCGGATTCCGACTCTTTTCTGGACATGTTCAGCAGGTTCGGCCGCGACCTCAAGCTGCCGAATGTCGATGTCCAGGCGATCCTCGACCATCATCGCAAGAACCTCGAGGCGCTCGAAAAATCGGCCAGGGCAAGTGCTGCCGGCGCGTCCTCGGTGCTGGCGCGGCAGCATGAGATGGTGCAGGACGCCATGCACGAGATCACCCGGATGGCGCAGAACTACCAGGCGCCCGGCAACCCACAGGATGTGATGGGCAAGCAGGCGGAATTTGCGCGCAGATCGTTCGAGACGACCCTGAAGAATGCCAGCGAAGTGGCTGACCTGGTGCGCAAATCCAGCACCGAATCGATCGAGATCCTGCGCGACCGGATCAGGGACGCGATGGCGGAAGTCCGCGCCGGCTACGGGAAGAAATAGGATATCCGGCGTTCCCGGCTCCAAATCGATGTCGAGGCCGACATGCAACCGACCTCAAGCGCCGCGCGTTCTCGGCTTGCCCTAAAAGCATCAACTCTACCGGCGAAAATAGCGGCCGCGAATTGACAGAACCCGGCGCTTCATGATCGGGGATGCAGGCAGGAGTGATGGGAAAGCAGGAATGACGGAAAAACGGCCGAAAACGCCGCCGACCTTCGAACAGTTGCGGGCGATGGCCGGGCACGAGCTCGGCGTCTCCGACTGGACGATTGTCGACCAGCGGCGCATCGACCAGTTCGCCGAATGCACGGGCGATCATCAGTGGATCCATGTCGATACCGAGCGGGCAAGGCGGCAGAGCCCGTTCCGCACCACGATCGCGCATGGCTATCTGACGCTGTCGATCATCGGCGCGCTGGCGCTCGAAATGGGCATCGTGCCGGAAAACACCCAGGCCGCCTTCAACTACGGCTTCGACAAGGTGCGCTTCCTGGCGCCGGTGAGGGCGGGCGCGCGCATTAGGCTGCGCACGACGCTGCTTTCCATGGAGGACCGCGGACCCGGCCAGTATCTGATGCGGGCGGAGAACACCGTCGAGATCGAGGGCGAGCAGAAGCCCGCGCTGACCGCCGAGACGCTGGTGATGTTGTACGAGCGCCGCAAGCGGGCAACCTCATAAGGTCTGCCGATATTCAGGCTCAGGCAGCCTTTCTGCGGGATGAGGCCATCGCATTTTCGACTGCCCGGAAGACGCGTTCGTCCCCGCATTGGGCGGCGTTGAAGCGCATGAAGCGGCCGGCGCTGTGTGACAGGCTGAAAGCATTGCCGGGCGCCAGCACGACATTGTCCGAAAGCGCGTGGCGAGCGACTTCCGCCGCGTCGATGCCGTCGGGCAGGCGGCACCACAGGAACATGCCTGAGGGCTGGTCGATCCAGGGCAGGATGCCCATGGCCTTCAATCTGCCGGCTGTCTCGGCCATGGCGCGCGACAGGCGGGCGCGCAATTGCTCGACATGCTTGCGGTAGCTGCCGTCCTTCAAGAGCGTCAGCACGAGCTCCGCCGACAGGCGCGCGCCGCCGAAGGTGGTGGCGATCTTGAGATCGGTCAGCCCCTCCATCCAGTCACGGGGTGCTGCGATGAAGCCGCAGCGCATCGATGCCGACAGCGTCTTGGAAAAAGAGCCGATATGGACGACGCGTTGCAACCCGTCGAATGCCGCAAGCCGTGGGGCAGGGGTGTGCTCGAAATCGGCAAAGATGTCGTCCTCGACGATGGTGAGTTCGGCCTGGTAGGCAAGTTTCAGCAGCCGATGCGCGATGACTGGCGACAGGATGGCGCCGGTCGGGTTGTGGATGCCGGAATTGGTGATGTAGAGGCGCGGCCGGTGTTCGGCGAGCGCCTGCGCGAACAATTCGATGTCCGGTCCCGAAGGCGTGTAGGGCACGCCGATGACCTTGGCCTGATGGGCGCGCAGCAGCGCGTGGAAATTGAAATAGCAGGGATCGTCGACCAGCACCGCGTCGCCTGGTTCGAGCAGGAGACGGCACAGGAGGTCGATGGCCTGGGTGCCGCAATCGGTCAGCATGATCTGGTCGGGCGAAACCTCGATGCCATGTTCGGCCATGCGCCGCGTCAGCAACTGGCGCAGCGGCGGCAGGCCGAGCGGCGTGCCGTAATCGGCCAGCGCCACATCATCCGCGCGGGCCGTGGTTCGCAGCGCCCGGCGCAAGGCGGCCTGCGGCATCCAGGAGGCCGGCAGCCAGCCGCAGCCGGGCTTCAGCATGTCCTCGCCGGCTTCCAGCGATTGCCGCGACACCCAGAGCGGATCGATCGCCCTGTCGAGGCGCGGGCCGATCTCGGCTAGCGACAGCGGTGCGAGCTGGCCGGCGGCGTAGAAGCCGGAACCCGGACGCGAACGGATCGCGCCTTCCGCGGCCAGACGCTCATAGGCTTCGACCACGGTGGATTTCGAAACCTGCAGCGATTTGGCCAAAGCCCGGATCGACGGCAAACGGGCGCCGGGCGTCAGCGCGCGGGCCGCGATGCGTTGGCGGATCGTCGCCATCACGCTTTCGACAAGCGTGCCTGCGTCGTGGTTTTTATAAGCCTGTTCCGTCATCTGTACTGCCCGCAATATCATTACAGTTTTGTAGAATTGTACCCCATTGTCTCTGGCGAAGCCACAGGCCGTGTCCGATAGAGGCCGAAACGATGGAGCCTCGAATGGACAAGACAGCGAGCGGCTGGCTAAACGGTTTCCTTGGCGTGCTGATCTTCAGCGGTTCGCTGCCAGCGACGCATGTGGCGGTGGCGGATTTCGATCCGACATTTTTGACCGCGGCCCGCGCGGCGATCGCCGGGCTGCTTGGCCTGGCCATGCTGCTGGTCTTTCGCCAGAAACGGCCGGAGCGCAGTGACCTGGTCTCGTTGGTGGTCGTGGCGCTTGGCGTGGTCGTCGGCTTTCCGCTGCTGACGGCGCTGGCGCTGAAGCATGTCACCACCGCTCATTCCATCATCTTCGTCGGGCTGCTGCCGCTGGCGACCGCGATCTTCGGCGTGTTGCGCGGCGGTGATCGTCCCCGCCCGGCGTTCTGGCTGTACTCCTGCATCGGCAGTGCCCTGGTCGCGGGCTTTGCCCTGTCGCAAGGCGTGACCGCGTCGCCGCTCGGCGACGGCCTTATGCTCGGCGCCATCATCGTGTGCGGGCTTGGCTATGCGGAGGGTGCCGCGCTGTCGCGCAGGCTCGGCGGCTGGCAGGTGATCTGCTGGGCGCTGGTGCTGTCGCTGCCGGTCATGCTGGTGCTGAGTTTTGCGACGCTGCCGCCGACGCTCGCCAATATCGGCTCCGGCGCGTGGATCGGCTTGGCTTACGTCTCGCTGTTCAGCATGCTGATCGGCTTCATCTTCTGGTATCGCGGCCTCGCGCAAGGCGGCATCGCCGCGGTCGGCCAGTTGCAACTGCTGCAGCCTTTCTTCGGCCTGGCGCTAGCGGCGACACTGCTACACGAGCAGATCAGCCTGATGATGGTGGTCGTCACGCTGGGCGTGGTGGCTTGCGTGTTCGGGGCGAAGAAGTTTGCGCGGTAGGACCCGCTAAAACCTCGTCACCACCCCAATCCCGATCCCCTCGAAACCGCCCATCGCCATCAGCGCTGCCGGCGCCTCATCGAGGCTGATCCTTTTGCCGACCAGCAGCTCTGGCTTCAGCTTGCCGGTGCGGATCATCTCCATCATCGCGGAATAGCGGTAGGCCTGCATGCCGTGGCTGCCGAGGATTTCGAGCTCGAAGGCGATCACCTTGTCCATAGGCACCTGCGGGCGGGCGTGCTCGCCCAGCATCAGGCCGACCTGAACGTGGCGGCCGCGGCGGCGTAGGTTCGAGATCGAGTTGAACGAGGTGGTCGGGTGTCCGAGCGCGTCCATCGACATATGCGCGCCGCCATTGGTGATCTGCTTGACGGC
Source organism: Mesorhizobium sp. (assembly GCA_019509685.1). The sequence continues at coordinate 6,159 of JAEKLU010000061.1, forward strand.
CTTGACCACGTTCTGCGTTGTCGAGGCGTTGATGGTGGCCACCGCGCCGATCTTTTTGGCGAACTCCAGTTTCTCGTCGGTGAGGTCGATGGCGATCACATTGGCGCCCATGGCGCTGGCGATCATGATGGCCGACAGGCCGACGCCGCCGCAGCCATGCACGGCCACCCATTCGCCGGGCGTCACCCGGCCCTGGTCGACGATGGCGCGGAAGGAGGTGACGAATCGGCAGCCGAGGCTGGCGGCGGTGGCGTATTCCATCTCGTCAGGCAGCCGCACAAGGTTGGTGTCGGCGTGCTCGATGCCGACATATTCGGCGAACGAGCCCCAGCCGGTGAAGCCCGGCTGGGACTGGTGCTCGCAGACCTGATGGTTGCCGGATGTGCATTCGAAGCAGCGGCCGCAGCCGACGGCGAACGGCACGGTGACGCGGTCGCCGGCCTTCCAGCGGCTGACCTGCTTGCCGGCGGCGACGACGACGCCGGCCAGTTCATGGCCGGGCACATGCGGCAAAGCGATGCCGTCGTCATGGCCCATCCAGCCGTGCCAATCGCTGCGGCAGAGCCCTGTCGCCTCGACCTTGATGACGACGCCATCGGCGGCGGGTTTCGGGTCGGGCACGGTCTGGATCGTCGGTGTCCCACCGAATTTTTCGAAGACGACGGCTTTCATCGGCAACCCCACCCTTCGCATGTCGAAGGGCGACGATAGCCGATTCCGCCGTCGGTTGATCGGAAATCCATTCTGCCAGTTTGGAAGCAGATCCCGGTGCCTGCTAGCCTTGCTGCTCGCGGAAGTCGGCCAGCCTTGTGTCGCCGGGAACGAGCAGGCGGCCATCCTCGGCATGCACCTCCAGCCGCCGGATCGGCCTGCCGGTCTCGCGGTCGACCATGAAGGTGTAGGGCTCGCCTGGCCCGGAGAAATAGGTCTCGCCCCATTGGCGCAGCGCCACCAGGACATAGAACAGGCCGCGGCCCTTTTCGGTCAGCACATATTCATGATGCGCGCTGCCATCCGGGCCGGGAACGGTTTCGAGGATGCCGTGCGCGATGAGGCCGCGCAGCCGCGCCGACAGGATGTTCTTGGCCACGCCCAGGCTCTTTTGAAATTCACCGAAGCGCCGCATGCCGTCGAAGGCATCGCGCACGATGAGCAGCGACCACCAGTCGCCGATGGCATCGAGCGGCCTGGCGATAAGGCAATCCGCGCTCTGATGACTCGTCCGTTTCACCATGCAATTCGTCCAGTTTTTCCGATTTGTGGTTGCAAGATAAAACCTTTTTGTCTACTCGGCAATGGTTTCAAGTTGAAACCACAATGGGAGAGCGCCGTGAACCTGCAACTGCAAAAAGCCGATCTGCAGCCGCCCGAGACGGTGTTGGCGGGGCGGGACAAAGCGGGGTTGTCGCGGCTGACGGTGCTGATCTTTGCCGCCGCCTGCGGCTTGAGCGTCGCCAATGTTTATTTCGCGCATCCGCTGCTCGATGCGATCGCGCATGACTTCGCAATCGATCCCGCTTCGGTCGGCATCGTGGTGACGGCGACGCAGATCGGCTACGCGCTGGGGCTGTTCTTCATCGTGCCGCTCGGCGACCT
>JAEKLU010000364.1 GCA_019509685.1 Mesorhizobium sp.
TGGTTGCCGCCGTTTACGCCGACGCCGTGCGCACCGCCGGCCTTGCGCCCGAACAATTGGGGGCTCCGATCTCGGCCGATCCTTCAAGGGACAACAACTATCCCTACGAGCCGATCGAGCCGCAGCTCGATCTCGCCTCGGACTCCGTCCTGCCGTCGCGGCCGGCGGCGCTTCCCGCCATAGCCGGTCCGGCCTTCGCCGCCATCGGGGCACGGCTCGACCCTATCCTGGACGAGACGCAGAAGACGACGCTTGCCGGCTTCCGCCTGCTCGATCCGCGTGGCGTGGTGATTGCCGGCGGCGGCGAAGTCGGCCAGTCTTTGGCCGGGGTCGAGGAGGTGCGCACCGCGCTTACCGGCCTCTATGCCAGCGCGCTCAGGCTGCGCATCCCCGACCAGCCGGCGCCGCCGCTCTATTCGGTAAGCCGGGGCACCAAGGTGCGCGTCTTCGTCGCCCTGCCGATCGAGCTCGGCGGCAGGGTTGCCGGCGTCGTGTACCTGTCGCGGACGCCGAACAACATCGTCAAGCATCTCTATGGCGAGCGCGGCAAGGTGACCCTGGCGGCGATCGCCATCGTCGGCGGCACGCTGCTGATCGGGCTGGTGTTCATCGCCGATCTATGCGCTGATCGAGCGGACCAAGCGCATCGCTGCCGGCGATCGCGAGGCGATCAGGCCGCTTGCCCATCACGGCACGCGCGAGATGGCGGAGCTGTCGGCCGCCTTCCTCGACATGGCGACCAAGCTGCAGGCGCGCTCCGACAGCATCCAGACCTTCGCCACCCATGTCTCGCATGAATTGAAATCGCCGCTGACGGCGATCCAGGGCGCGGCCGAGCTGCTGCGCGATTCCGGCGGCGCCATGGACGAGGCCGAGCGGCGGCGCTTCTCCAACAACATCGTCACCGATGCCGGCCGGCTCAATCTGCTGGTGCGCCGGCTGCTCGACCTGGCGCGCGCCGAAAACCTGGCGCCGAGCGGCGAAAGCACGACGCTCAACGCGGCGCTTACCTTGCTGCCGATCGACACCAGGCTGGAGCTTCAAAAGGAGGCCGGCGGCGACATCGGCCTCGGCATCTCCGGCGAGAACCTTGGCATCGTGCTTGCCAACCTCATCGACAATTCGGCCCGGCATGGCGCCAGGCTGGTTACGGTCGGCGCGGCGGGCGCCGGCGACAGGGTGGCGATCCATGTCGGCGACGACGGCGACGGCATCTCGGCCGCCAACCGCGCGAAAATCTTCGAGCCGTTCTTCACCACAAGGCGCGAGACCGGCGGCACCGGCATGGGCCTCGGCATCGTTCTGGCCCTCCTGAAAGCGCATGATGGTACGATCAGGCTGGTTGACTCCGAGCGCGGCACGCGCTTCGAGATCAACCTGCCTGCATTGATTTGAGAGTGAGCCCAGCCTCGGGGTCATGCTCTGGAGCCGGAGACCCAAAAGCGTGCGCTACGACATTGTCATCATCGGCGGAGCCATCGTCGGATCCTCGATCGCCTATTACCTGCGCGAGGAGGGTTTTGGCGGCACCATCGCGCTGATCGAGCGCGATCCGCAATTCTCCCATGCGGCGACGACCTTGTCGCTGGCCTCGATCCGCCAGCAATTCTCGATCCCTGAAAACATCCGGCTGTCGCAGTTCACGTTGAAGCTGTTCCGGCGGCTGAAAGAAACGTTCGGCACTGACGCCGATATCGGTTTTCGCGAGGGCGGCTATCTGATCCTCGCCGGCGAGGCCGGACTGCCGATCCTCAAGGCCAATCACCAGACGCAGGTCGCCGAAGGCGCCGATATTCTGCTGGAGAACCCCGACCAGCTCACCAAGCGCTTCGCCTGGCTATCGACCGAAGGAATTTCGGCCGGCGCCTATGGCCGGACAGGCGAGGGCTGGTTCGACGCGCATGCGATCCTGACGCTGTTCCGCAAGGCGCTGCGCGACAAGAAGATCGACTTCATCACCGCCTCCGTCACCGGCATCGCGCGCCAGGGCAACCGCGTCACCGGTGTTTCCCTCGACAATGGCGAGACGGTGGAGGCCGGCATCGTCGTCAACGCCGCCGGGCCGAATGCCGGCAAGGTCGCGGCCTTCGCCGGGCTGGCGTTGCCGGTCGAGCCGCGCAAGCGCAATGTCTTCGTCTTCGAGGCGCGCGACAAATTCGCCGACATGCCGCTGCTGGTCGATCCCTCCGGCATTTATGTGCGGCCGGAAGGGTCGGTCTACCTCACCGGCGGCGCCGAGCCGGAGGAGGGCGATCATGCGCCCGATCCGAAGGATTTCGAGGTCAACTGGCCGCTGTTCGAGGAGGTCATCTGGCCGGTGCTCGCCACCCGCGTCCCGGCCTTCGAGGCGATCAAGCCGACGCGCGCCTGGGTCGGCCATTACGACTACAACACGCTCGACCAGAACGCGGTGATCGGGCCGCATCCGGAGGTCGACAATTTTCTGTTCGCCAACGGCTTTTCCGGCCACGGCCTGCAGCAGGCGCCGGCGGTCGGCAAGTCGATCGCCGAACTCATCGTGCATGGCGGCTACCGGACGATCGACTGCACGGCGTTCGGGTACAGCCGCGTGGCGGAAGGCCGGGCGTTCCGGGAATTGAATGTGATCTAGCGTCGAAAGTTCTCATCGACGCTGGCAGGACAGCGCCCCCCCTGTCCTGCCGGACATCTCCCCCACGAGGGGGGAGATCA
>JAEKLU010000062.1 GCA_019509685.1 Mesorhizobium sp.
CTTCGGCCACCAACATCGAGGTCGCCAAGCTGCATGCCGCGGAATCCGGGGTCAGCATAGACTATCGCGCCACCACCGCCGAGGCGCTGGCCGATGCCGGCGAGACCTTCGACGTGATCCTCAACATGGAAGTCGTCGAACATGTCGCCGATGTCGACCTGTTCGTCGCCAAATGCGGTGAGATGGTGCGTCCCGGCGGCATCATGTTCGTGGCCACTATCAACCGCACGCTGAAGGCGCTTGGGCTTGCCATCATCGGCGCCGAGTACGTCCTGCGCTGGCTGCCGCGCGGCACCCACCAGTTCGGCAAGCTGGTGCGCCCCGAAGAGCTGGCGAAGGCGCTGGGTGCTGCCGGGCTCACCGTCATCGACCGCACCGGCGTTATTTATCATCCGTTGGCCGACCGCTGGCAGAAGTCCAGAGACATGGACGTCAACTATATGGTGTTGGCGGAAAAGGGATCGGTCTGATCGCTCTTTCTGCAAGCTTGCCCAAAGGACTGTTGAGATTCATCTGAATATGGCCTAGGCATCCAGCGGCCGATAGCCGCCCCGCCAATAGATCAGCGCCTGGCCGGCATCCTTGGTTCGGACCGCTTCGACCGAGCCGATGACGATGGAATGCGTGCCGCGGTCGATCATCTCGTCCAGGCTGCAATCGAAGGCGGCGACAGCGTCGGCCAGCAAAGCAGCACCCGTCTTCAGCGTCGTCCATTCGGCACCCTGATAGCGGTCCTTGCCCTTGATGCCGCCGAAACCGGAGAAACGCTCGGCGACGGCCTGATGCTGTGGGCCGAGCGAGTTGACGCCGAAATGCCGATAGCGCTCGATCACCGGCCAGGTCGACGACGAGCGGTTGACGCAGGCGATCACCTTCGGCGGCTCAGCCGACAGCGAGACGACCGAGATGACGACCAGGCCGGAGCGATCATCGCCGACGCCGGCGGTGATCACGCTGACATTGCCGACGATGAGCCGCATGGCGGCACGGAAGTCGGCAACGCTGACCTGGCCTTCTGTCGACATCGCTTCCTCCTGTTGCGCCGGCCGGCACGCTGCGTGGCGGGTACGCGATGCGACACCATCCTATTCGAGAATAGGGAGCGCCCAGTCTCGAGGACAGAGGAATTGCTTGGCCCAGGCTACAAAAACCGTCGGCTTGAAAGGCGCAAGACCAAAGGACTCACGCTGCCTGGCGTTGCGTTTTCACACTGACCTGGCTTTGCGCCCTGGTGGTGATGAACACGCCGGCGGTGATGATTGCGGCGCCTGCCCAAGTCAACAGCTGATAGTGCTCGCCAAGGAAGAGCGTGCCGGCGAACAGCCCGACGGCCGCCGCGACGTAACCGATCTGGCTGAGATAGACCGGGCCGCCGACCGCCTGCAGGCGGAAGAAGAAGGCAAACATCGCCGAGGCCGAGGCAACTTGCGCGATGACCACCAGCGGCACGCCGGCGAGCGGAGCGAAGGCGTGCCAGCCCAACAGCGTCAGAATGCCAATGAGGAGCAGCGTGGCCGACGCCAAATGGCTGCCGACGGCGAGTTCGATCGGCCCGGTGGCCAGGCTGACCGGGATCAGCAAGCCGATCGCCACCCAAAAATAATCGGCCGGCTGGCCCGCCTCGCCACGCGTAAGCGCGACCATCACGGCGCCGACGAAGCCGACGGCGATACCGACGACGCCGAGCAGATTGGGCCGCCTGACGCCGAGCAGGATCGAAAAAACCAGGGTCACGACCGGCGACAAGGTGAACATGATGCCGGTGTAGCCGGCGCCGAGATGCGGGATGGCCGAAAACATCAAGAGATTGGGGATCGCGTAGGAAATCGCCGCTGTGATGAAGAAATAGCGCAGTTTGTGCGGCGTCAGCCGTACGCGTTCGCCGCGCAGCAACAGCGCCAGCAACAGCACACCGCCGGCGCCAAGCGAGATGACGAAAGCCCAGACCATGGCCGGCACGCCGGCGGCGGTTGCCAGCTTGCCGAAAGGCAGCGTCATGCCTAGCAGCCCGCCCGTCACCACCAGAAGGCCGATCGCCGAATCCCAGAGAAATTTCATCGGTTTGCCCCGTCGCTGCCCTTGGCTATCAATCTGCCTTGAGGTAACATAGCAGAAAGATTCTTAGTATCAAGATACTTTTTGGTGAGATATATGGATCGCGCGGCAAAGGCCCTTGAACAATGGCGCAGGGAACGGCCGGACCTCGACGTATCGCCAATGGGCGTCATCGGGCGCTTGAACGAGGTTTCGACAATCATCATGCGCGATCGGCTTGCGCCGGTCTTTGCCCGCTTCGGGCTGCAGACCGGGGAATTCGACGTGCTGGCGACATTGCGGCGCTCCGGCGCCCCTTTCGCGCTGACGCCGACCGACCTTTACGAGGCGACGATGGTCACCTCCGGCGCCATGACCGCCCGGCTCGACCGGCTGGAAAAGGCCGGCCTGATCCAGCGCGCGCCGCATCCGAGCGACCGGCGCGGCATCGTAGTCCAGCTCACCGCCAAAGGCCTGGCGCTGGTCGACGAAGCGCTTGCCGCCCATGTCGCCAATGAGCACGCAATTCTTGCCGGGTTGACCGCTGCAGAGCGGGAGACACTGGCAGATTTGCTCGCCAAGCTGATCGACAGTATGGGTTAGCCCATCAAACTGTTTCGACGTGCCGTCGAATTCAGTTCCGGTCCTCCGGGAAATTCGGGATCGGCATGAACTCGACGCCGTCCTCGGCGAGGCTTTGCGCCTCTTCCGGCGTCGCCTCGCCATAGATGCCGCGCGCATCGGTCTCGCCGAAATGGATCTTGCGCGCTTCCTCGGCGAATTTGTCGCCGACATAGTCGGCGTTCTCGCGCACTTTCTCAGCCAGCGCCTTGAGCTGCGCCAATGCCTGCTTTTGCGCCTCGCCCATGGCCAAGGCGACCTTCTCCTGCTTGCGCGAGGTCGAGACGGCCGGCGCCATCAGTGCCTTCTCGACCTTGTGCGAGCCGCAGCTCGGGCAGTCGACGAAGCCGCGCTTTTTCTGGCTGTCGAAGTCGTCATTGCCGCGGAACCAGGCCTCGAACTCGTGCTCGTGTTCGCAGATCAGGGAAAAGCGGATCAAGAGGCTGCACCTCTGAGACGCGTCGCCTCGCCGGCATTGACGGTAAAGTCGCGCGCATTCTTGAGGTTGGGGATTTTTCTGCGCGCCGCGGGCGATTGCGCCGGGTCGATCTCGGCAATGATCACCCCGGGTTCGTTGTGCGGCGCCTCTGCGATGATGTGGCCCCACGGATCGACGATCAGCGAATGGCCATAGGTCTCGCGCCCGTCCTCGTGCAGTCCGCCTTGCGCCGCGGCGATGACATAGGCGCCGTTCTCGATGGCGCGGGCGCGCAAGAGCACATGCCAATGCGCCTCGCCGGTCTGGCGCGTGAAGGCGGCGGGCACCGTCAGCACATTGGCCCCGGCCATCGCCTCGGCGCGGAACAGTTGCGGAAAGCGCAGGTCGTAGCACACGGCAAAACCCAGTCGCGCTCCCAGGATATCGGCTACCACTGCTTCCGTTCCCGGCTCGTAGGAGGCGGATTCGCGCCAGCTCTCGCCATTGTCGAGATCGACGTCGAACATATGGATCTTGTCGTAACCGGCGACTACGGAGCCATCGGGCGCGAACAGGAAGGCGCGGTTGGCGAGCTTGCCGTCGGCGCGCAGGATCGCCGTCGAGCCGATATGCAGATGAATGCCGAGTTCCTTTGCGAGCCTGCGCGCAGTCGCGACGACGACGTCCTTGTCCTCGGTGGCGAAGACTGCGGCCTGCTTGTCGCGGATGAGCGCGCCGGTCATTTCCGGTGTCTGCACATAGGTCGCACCCTGGCCCGCGGCCTGGCGCACCAGCAACTCCATGTCGGCGGCGTTGCGCTCCGGGCTGGTGCCCGAACGCATTTGAACGGCGGCGGCCTTGAAAGGTCCCATTGTTATCTCCCGTTGGCGAGCAGCAGATCGAGCCGGCCCTGCGACTCCAGGTCATGGAGGTCGTCGCAGCCGCCGACATGCGTGTCGCCGATGAAAATCTGCGGAAAAGTGGTTCGCCCACGCGCCCGTGACATCATCTCCTGGCGCAGTTCCGGCGAGAACGAGGCATCGTGCTCGGTATAGGTTACACCCTTGCGGTCGAGCAGCCGCTTGGCGGCCGTGCAGTAACCACACATCATGCGGGTATAAATCGTCACATCGACCATCGGTCGGCAATCCTGCCTGTGCATGCCGCCGAATGGGTGAGCGAAAACGACATGCAGCTGAACAACAACTTCAACCTATATAGTCACGGACTCATCGGCCCGGAAGTCCCCCGGCAGGACACGTGCGAAGGTAAGCACGTCGACCGCCCCGGCGCCGCCCTTTTTCAGCGCTTTGGCGAGGGCCCGCACGGTGGCGCCCGTGGTGTAGACATCGTCGATGACGAGCACGCGGCGGCCGGCGATCTCGATCTCGGCTTCCGGCGAAACACGGAAAGCGGCGCGCACATTCTCCTCGCGCTCATGCCGTTCCAGCCCGACCTGCTGGCGTGTCAGCTTCACGCGCCGCACCGCGGACGGCGAGAACGGCAGGTCGCCGAGCTTCGAAACCGCCCGCGCCAACTCGGCCGACTGGTTGAACTGCCGGCGAAAGAAGCGCCGCCAGTGCAGTGGCACCGGCACGACCACATCGGCCTCCGCAATCAGTTCGGCGCCGGCGCGCATCATCCAGCGCGCCATCCACGGCGCGAGGTCGGTGCGGTCCTGGTATTTCAGCCCCTGGACCATCTGCCGGGCGACACCGGAATAGACGACAGCGGCCCGTGCCCGCTCGAAAGGCGGCGGATCGGCGATCGCCTCGGCGCAGAGAAAGCCCTCGCCCATGTCATGCGTGAAAGGCGTGCCCATCACCGGGCACCAGGGTTTCTCCAGGAGCCGGAGCTTCGGCCAGCAGGCGCCGCAGAGCACGCCGGGCTGCGACACATGGCGCCGGCAGCCGGCGCAGACCGGCGGAAACAACAGGCGAGCCGGCCAGCTCAGCGCCTGCCGCGTCATCTCCTTCAGCGCGATGGTCTTGATCTTGGGCACCGGATCGGCCACGTGAATGAAACCCCGCGCCAGCATAACACCAATGCGGCAGGCGCGGACAACAGGAACCCACGCCGTGCAGCCCTTGATCGACACTGAGCTCTGGCTTGCGCACAAACGTCGGGCGCTTGCCCGCCCCATCGAGGGCGCCGATTTCCTGATGCGCCGGACAGCCGACGACCTCGCCGACAGGCTGGGCGCCGTCGAGCGGCGGTTCGGCAAAGCGGCGGCGCTGTTCTGTCAAACCCCTGCGGCGGCGGAAGTGCTCGCGGCGAGCGGCAAGGTGACCGAAATCGTGCGCGTCGAGGCGGACGGGTCGTTTCTGGCCGGTGCAGCGGGCATCGTGACGCCGCCGGAGACAGTGCCGTTCGAGGCCGAAAGCCTCGATCTCGTCGTGTCCTTGCTTTCGCTGCAGGCCATGAACGACATTCCCGGCGTTCTCGCGCAAATCCGCCGGGTGCTGAAACCCGACGGCCTTTTCCTCGGCGCGCTCGCCGGCGCGGGCACGCTCGCCGAATTGCGTGAAAGCCTGCTCGCGGCCGAAACCGAGCTTTACGGCGGCGCCGGCCCGCGCGTGCTGCCGTTCACCGACGTCCGCGACGCCGGCGCGTTGCTGCAGCGCGCCGGCCTGGCGCTGCCAGTGGCCGATGTCGAGACGGTGACCGTGCGCTACGATACGCTGTTTGATCTTGCCGCCGATCTGCGCGCCATGGGTGAAACCAGCCCGCTCATCGACCGCAGCCGGCGGCCGGGCAGCAGGCGCTTATTTGCCCGCGCCGCCGAAATCTACGCCGAGCGGTTTTCCGACCCTGATGGCCGCGTCCGCGCAAGCTTTTCGATTGTCTGGATGTCAGGCTGGGCGCCCGACGCCTCGCAGCAAAAGCCGCTCAAGCCTGGATCGGCCAAGGTTTCATTGAAAAGCGTTCTTGAAAATTCCGGCCCGCGTTGACCGTATCACTTGAATGCCTGAGCCAGCCTGCTGTTGTTGTCGCTGAACAGCCACTGGATCGCGCTGCCTGCCTGACCGATGCCCGCGACGATGGCAAGCGACAGCACCGCGACGATCAGGCCGTATTCGATGGCCGTGGCGCCCGTTTCGTCTCTAACGAATTGCTGCAGCAGGTTTTTCATGACAACGAATCCCTCATGCAGAAATTCTAATGTCCCACCCGTTAAGAAAGGTTAACAGCAAAAGCTTAACGGGGTGTGAAACGGCCCTGTCCCGAAAAATCATTAACTATTCAACACTCGCCGCTGCGGCTGCCGTCATTGCGGATGACGCAAATCGAACTGGGAAAAGGCTGCAAGACGCTGCGGCGAAGCGTGTATGTATCGCGGTGGCCGATCGATCCCGTGGCGGTCATGTCGAGCGCGCCGGCGAAGCCGTCCCGAGCGGTCTGCGGCCGCGTTTGATTGTCAAGGAAAGGCGCTGCAATCAGCGCCAGCGCCACCGCGGCTGAACCGAAAAGAAGCGTGATCCGCAAGATGCCCATGCCGGCGTCCACCGCGCGAAAGCCGCGGTCAGGCCGGACCGAGTCCCAGTCTCTTTCAAGGCTCATGGCGTGGATCCCCAGTCCCGAAACGACGATATTGCCGTGCCAACGGCCCGCTCAATTTTCCACGTCGAGATAAATCTTCTATTAACGCTGCCTAAAACAGGCAGGTCACAAAAGGTCGATGAGGAACTGAATGAGCGGCGCGTCCGCCGGTGGCATCGGGTAATCGCGCATCTGCCGGGGCCGGACCCATTTCAGCCCTTGCCCTTCCCTGGGCTGGGCGATGCCGCGGAAGCGGCGGCAGACGTATAGCGGCATCAAGAGATGGAAATCATCGTAGCTGTGGCTGGCGAAAGTAAGCGGCGCCAGGCACGGGATCTCGGTCTCGATGCCGAGCTCCTCTTGCAGTTCGCGCACGAGGCATTGCTCGGGCGTTTCGCCGGGCTCGACCTTGCCGCCGGGAAATTCCCACAGGCCGGCGAGCTGCTTGCCCTCCGGGCGCTGCGCCAGGAGCACGCGCCGGTCGGCATCGACCAGCGCGCAGGCCGCGACCAGGAGCAGGCGCTTTCCGGTTGGCTTGACCTCGCTCATGCGCCGGGCGGCCGCCGATAATGGTAACGGTAGACCTCCTCGAAGCCGAGCGCGCGGTAGAGCGACAGGGCCGCGGCATTGCCGGCCTCGACCTGCAGCCACGCCTCACGCGCGCCGCGCAGTCGCGCCCATTTCAGCGCCGACAGGATGAGGTTGCGCCCATGACCCTTCTTGCGGGCCGACTTTTCAGTCGCGACTTCGAACAACCCGGCAAGGTCGCCGTCATGAACGCAGATCAGTGTCGCCAGCGGCTCATTGCCGTCTTCGAGCGCGAACAAGCCCGCCTCGGGCTGGATGGCGCCGATCACTTCCGACAGGCCGGGCCGCAGCGCTATGTCCGAGCCGCTGGTCCTGAGCGACGCGCCGATGAAACGGCTGATATCCTTGAGTGGGATCTGGTCCATGGCCGCGCCGAGCTCGGCGTCTTTCAGCGGCAGTCGCATCACCAGCGATTCGTCGAAAATGCTCCAGCCCGCTTTGTCGAGATGCGTGGACAGCACTTGGCCCGACAGCGGCGACATGCGAAAGGTCAGCGGTCGGCCATAGGCGTCGAAACGCCGGGCGGCGCGGCCGATGCGCTCCTCGATGGCGTGGGTGTCGCCCGGATCGAGCGGGTTGACCGAATTCAGCCGCTTGGCCGGAAGCCCGGCCGTCAGCCGCACCACCCATGTCCCGTCATAATGGACGGCCGCCGCGGGCCAGGCGCGAAAGCCCGCCGCTTCGTACCGGCGCACGACCGCAAGTACACTTGCCGGATGCCTGGACACCGGCGCCATCAGCTCCGGTAGTCGCCGTTGATGGCGACATATTCCTTGGTGAGGTCGCAGGTCCACACCGTCGCCTTGCCGCGGCCGATGCCGATATCGACGCCGATGCGGATGTCGTCACGTTTCATATAGGCCGAGGTCGCCTCTTCCGAGTAAGCCGGATCGCGCTCGCCCTCATGCGCCAGCCGATTGTCGCCGAACCAGATCGAAAGGCGGTCGCGGTCGGCCGGCTCGCCGGCCTTGCCGACCGCCATGACCACGCGGCCCCAATTGGCATCCTCGCCGGCTACCGCCGTCTTGACCAGCGGCGAATTGGCGATCGAGAGCGCAATGCGCTTGGCCGAGCGTGCCGATTTGGCGCCAGTGACAGTGACTTCCACCTGCTTGCGTGCGCCCTCGCCGTCGCGCACGACCTGCAGCGCCAGCGACTTCAGCACCTTGCCTAGCGCACGGCGGAATGCGCCGAGCCGGGCGTCCTTCGGGTCGCTGATCGCCGGCGCCCCGCGCGCGGAGGCCTTGCCGGTGGCGAACAAAAGCAGCGTGTCGCTGGTCGAAGTGTCGCTGTCGACGGTGACGGCATTGAAGGTCTTGGCCGTGCCGCGCGACAACAGATCCTGCAGCACCGGGGCGGCGATCGGCGCGTCGGTGGCAATGAAAGAGAGCATCGTCGCCATGTCGGGCGCGATCATGCCGGCACCCTTGGCGATGCCGTTGATGGTGACGTCGGTGTCGCCGAGCTTCACAATCGCCGTCGCCACCTTCGGATAGGTGTCCGTGGTCATGATGGCTTTGGCCGCCTCGGTCCACAGATCCGGCTTGCCGTCCTTGACCAGGCCGGCGAGCAGATGGCTGAACTTCGTCGTGTCGAGCGGCTCGCCGATGACGCCGGTCGAGGCCAGGAAGACTTCGCTGTCGGAACATCCCGCGGCCTTCGCCGCCGCTTCGCCGGTCAGTGCCGTGGAAGCCATGCCCTTCTTGCCGGTGAAGGCATTGGCGTTGCCTGAATTGACGACCAGCACGCGCGCCTTGCCGGCGGCTAAGTTGTGGCGGCAGTAATCCACGGGCGCCGATGGGCATTT
>JAEKLU010000338.1 GCA_019509685.1 Mesorhizobium sp.
ATCCGCGAGGTCGGCGTCGGCGTGCCTTTGGTGGTGCGCCTCTCCGGCACCAGGGCCGAGGAAGGCCGCAAGATCCTGGCCGATTCCGGCGAGGCGGTGATCGTCGCCGAGACATTGGCCGAAGCCGCCGACAAGGCCGTCGCCGCCTGGCGCGCCGCCACCAATACAAAAAAAGTAGCCTGAGGGAGGTCGAACAAATGGCAATCCTGCTCAACCGCAGCACCCGCGTCATCGTGCAAGGGTTCACCGGCAAGATCGGCAGCTTCCATGCCGACGACATGAAGCGCTACGGCACCAAGCTGGTCGGCGGCGTCACCCCCGGCAAGGGCGGCCAGACACATCTCGGCCTGCCGGTCTTCAACACCGTCAAGGGCGCGGTGCGCGAAACCCGCGCCGAGGCGAGCATCGTCTTCGTGCCGCCGCCCTTCGCCGCCGATTCGATCATGGAGGCGGCGGACGCGGGCATCAAACTTTGCGTGTGCATCACCGACGGCATCCCCTCGCAGGACATGATGCAGGTCAAGCGCTACATGCGCCGCTACCGCTTCGAGGACCGCATGCGGCTGGTCGGGCCGAACTGCGCCGGCGTCATCACGCCCGGACAGGCGCTGATGGGCATCATGCCGGGCAACATCTATCTGCCTGGACGCGTCGGCATCGTCGGCCGCTCCGGCACGCTCGGCTACGAGGCCGCCTCGCAAATGAAGGCATTGGGCATCGGCGTGTCGACCAGCGTCGGTATCGGCGGCGATCCGATCAACGGCTCGTCCTTCAAGGACATCCTGCAGCTCTTCGAGCGCGACGACGACACCGACGCCGTGGTGATGATCGGCGAGATCGGCGGCCCGCAGGAAGCCGAAGCCGCGATCTGGGCCCGCGACAATATGAGGAAGCCGTTGATCGCTTACATCGCCGGGCTTTCGGCGCCGAAAGGCCGCCGCATGGGCCACGCCGGCGCCATCATCTCGGCGTTCGGCGAGTCGGCGCAGGAAAAGGTCGAGATCCTGAAGGACGCCGGCGTCGTCATCGTGCCGACCCCCGCGTCGTTCGGCGAGGTGGTGGCCGAGACGCTGTCGCGGACGAAGAAGGCGGCGTAGCCTTCGCGGACAGACCGGCCTCGCCAGCGGTTGCCGGAGCGCGACGCGGCGCTGGTCGGTTGCGCAGCCTGGTTACTTCTCCACAATCGTCGATGTTAATAAGCGCTAAAGTAGGATCGACCAACCCAATCGAAGCAATGTCCGTCAGGTGAAACGCCGCACGGAAGTATGTGCACCGCCAACTAGACTTTGCTAGAGCAGTATCCCATGAGGATGCTTTTCGACCGGGTGCGACGTTGTTTCGCCACGGACAAGTTGGCCCTGGTGGCGGCGAGCGACGCAAGCCATGCGCTTTCGCTGGAGAACCTGCTCGCCAGCATTCAACGCCACGAGCCGGCCGCGCGGGTCGTCGTCTACGATCTTGGCATGACCGCCGCCCAACTCGGCCATCTGAAGTCTCGCTTCGACTACGAATTCAGGGCCTTCGAATTCTCGAAATATCCGGCCTTCCTCGATATCAGGATCGCGGCCGGCGAATACGCCTGGAAGCCGCAAATGATCCGCGACGTGGCCCGCGAAAGCCGGGAAATCGTCTGCTGGATGGACGCCGGCAACATCGTCACCGAACCACTGCGCGAGCTGCGGCGCGAGGCACGGTGCGAAGGCTATTATTGCCCGCAGTCGCAGGGGACGATCTCGGAATTTACCCATCCGGCTATGCTGGCCTATTTCGACCTGCCGGCGGATTGGAAAAGCGATTTTCGCAACCTCAACGCCGCTTGCGTGGCGTTTGACATGCGCAACCCGCGAGGCGTCAGCCTGCTTGAAGACTGGGCGCGGTACGCCCTGATCAAGGACTGCATCGCGCCGGAGGGTTCAAGCCGCGCCAATCACCGACAGGACCAAGCACTGCTTACTGTGCTCGCCTATCGTGCTGGTCGTCCTCGCGTAAGCAGGAAGGCTGCCAAAACGCTACTTGGCTTCAAGATACACCAGGATGTCGAAAGCTGACGCCGGGCTCAGCCTTGGCAAGCAGGCCTGATCCGTCCGGATTTCAAGGGAGAATTTGGTGCGGTCGAGAAGACTCGAACTTCCACGGGTTGCCCCACAGCGACCTCAACGCTGCGCGTCTACCAATTCCGCCACGACCGCACGTGGTAGGAGCCGGAACG
>JAEKLU010000063.1 GCA_019509685.1 Mesorhizobium sp.
ACGGCGGCAACTGGGACGGCAGCGGCGACTGGCGCTGGCGGCACCATCACCGCAGGCACTTCCGCGACGGCGACGCCGCGATCCTCGGGCTGGGCCTTGGCCTGGGCCTGGGCAGCCTTGCCTATGACAACTACTATGATCCCTACCAATATGATTACTATCCGCGCTATGTTCAGCCGCGGCGCGTCTATCGCACGGAACGGCTTTCCAGCGCCGATGTGCAGTGGTGCTACGACCGTTACCGGTCGTACCGCGCCCGGGACAACAGCTTCCAGCCCAATTACGGGCCCCGCAAGCAATGCTGGTCGCCCTATAGCTGAGATGGCCACGAGCAAACGTTTAGAGACGGCGCCCCCACGGGGCGCCGTTTTATTTTGCCAAGGCCACAACTGGTGATAACCGTAAATTTATCAGCCGGGTCTATGCACAAGGCTGGTGCCCCACCCGACGATTCGCCGCGACGCAGTTCGCGAGGACGTGCCCGCCATGGCCGAAGAACAAAACAGATCCCAACACAGGCAGCGTGTGCTCAAGGGCGCTACCATCCTGACCGGCATCACCAATTCGGAGGTGACATGCACGGTGCGCAACATGCATTCCAAGGGCGCCGAGTTGAAGGTTTCGATCGAGGCGCGCGTGCCGGATGAATTCCTGCTCTATGTGCCGGTCGACGGGATCGCCTACAAAGCGGTGGTGCGCTGGCGCCGCGAGGATCGCATCGGCGTCGAGTTCACCGGCACCGAGCCCAAGCCGCATTGGCATTACGGCTGAAACCCCCAGCATGGCTGACAAAGAAAAACCGGCGGATTGCTCCACCGGCTCCGATGTTGTTGCCACCGGAAGCAGATGACAATTCGCCCTGCCGAGTCAGCTGATGCGGGTTTCGAGAACCGGAGCGGAGCGGACTTGAAGTCCGTGAGCACCGGAAGCGCAGAAACCTGCGGCAGATGGCCGGCAGGGTAGAATTGGCGCTGGCTTCCTAGTTCTTGGCCTTGTCGACCAGCTTGTTCTTGGAAATCCAAGGCATCATCGCGCGGAGTTTAGCACCAACCTCTTCGATCTGGTGGCTGTCATTGTTGCGGCGGATGCCCTTGAAGCGCGACAGACCGGCGCGGTATTCCTGCATCCATTCCGAGGTGAATTTGCCGGTCTGGATGTCCTTCAGCACGCGCTTCATTTCGGCCTTGGTCTCGGCGGTGATGATGCGCGGACCCGAGACATACTCGCCCCATTCGGCGGTGTTCGAGATCGAGTAGTTCATGTTGGCGATGCCGCCTTCATAGATCAGGTCGACGATCAGCTTCACTTCGTGCAGGCACTCGAAATACGCCATTTCCGGCGCGTAGCCGGCTTCAACCAGCGTCTCGAAACCGGCGCGGATCAGCTCGACCAGGCCGCCGCACAGCACCACCTGCTCGCCGAACAGGTCGGTTTCGCATTCCTCGCGGAAATTGGTCTCGATGATGCCCGAACGGCCGCCGCCGACGCCGCAGGCGTAGGACAGCGCGAGATCGAGCGCATTGCCCGAGGCGTCCTGGTTGACGGCGACCAGGCACGGCACGCCGCCGCCCTTCTGGTATTCGCCGCGCACTGTGTGGCCGGGGCCCTTCGGCGCGATCATGACGACGTCGACGGTCGACTTCGGCTCGATCAAGCCGAAATGCACGTTGAGGCCGTGCGCGAAGGCGATCGCCGCACCGTCACGGATGTTCGGCGCGATCTCGTTCTTATAGATGTCGGCCTGCAGCTCGTCAGGCGTCGCCATCATCATCAGGTCGGCCCATTTGGCGGCGTCGGCCACGCTCATCACCTTGAGACCGTCGGCCTCGACCTTCTTGGCGGTCGCCGAGCCGGCCTTGAGGCCGATGGCGATTTCCTTGGCGCCGGAATCCTTCAGGTTGAGCGCATGCGCCCTGCCCTGGCTGCCGTAGCCGATGATGGCGACCTTCTTGCCCTTGATCAGGTTGAGATCGGCATCACGATCGTAATAGACGCGCATTTTACTTCCTTCCCGTTTTCTAAGATCAGAGGCCTTGCGGCCCGGTTTTTGCTCCGAAAAGAGCGAGAAACTGCCGCGTCGCGCGGACGGCATCGCCGCCGATCGTCGCCTCAGTCAATTCCAGCCGGTCGCCGAGCAAGAGACGGATCTGCACGTCCCGGCCGACCAGCCCGAAAAAGGTCCGGAACGCCGTCTCGGCGTCCTCGAAGTCGAGCAACCCGGCCTGCCGGCCCGCTTCAAGCACCGGCTTGAGGCGCCTGGCAAGCGCGAAGCGCCCATTCTGCAGCACGACCGCGCCGAGATCGTCCTTACCAGAGCCGGCATGGCCAACGGCCACACGATTCAACGCGATTGAAGTGTCGCTGGAGATAACCTTCAGCCAATCCGAAGCGAAACGCTCCAGGCTCGCGGTCAGCGAAAGGAGATCCAGCCTGTCGCGATCGACCGCCGCGACACGCACCTTGGACGCCTGCCACTGCACCGTTGCGGTCAGCAGCCCGTCGCGGTCGCCGAACCATTTGTAGAGCGTTTCCTTCGAGCAGCTGGCGCGCCGCGCCACCGCGGTCATGGTCAGGTTGTCGCCTTCCTCGACCAGCAAACGGAGCGCCGCATCGAGAACGGCCTGCTGCCGCTCCGTCAGCGCTTCGCTTGTGTCTATGTCGGTCGGCTGCAACAAGCTCTGTTCCACGCAGTGATTGTTTTAGAAGAGTACCGTACGTTACGGTTCGGCCTCTATGCCGTATTGTCGAAGGCCAGGCAAGCGCTATTTTGCAGTGTCGAGGCTTCGCTGCTGGAGAGACAGGATGCTGGCAGGCTTGCTTGCGCTGATTGTTACCGCCACCTTCACGGGCGCTGCCATTTATGTCAGCGTCGCTGAACAACCGGCCCGCCTCGGCCTCGACGACAAAGCGCTGTTGCGCGAATGGCAGCCTTCTTACAAGCGCGGCGCGATCATGCAGGCATCGATCGCCGTTGTTGCCTGCGTTCTTGGTCTGGTTGCGTGGTGGCAGACTGGTCAGCCGGCTTATCTGATCGGCGCGGTGACCATCATCCTGCCCTGGCCATGGACGCTGCTGGTGATGATGCCGACGAACCGGCTTTTGGAGGCCATGGACATTGAAGCTTCCAATCCGCAAGCACGATCGTTGATCGTCAAATGGGGTGGAATGCACCTCGTCCGCGCCACGCTTGGCGCGCTCGCTACGATCGCCTTTCTCTGGGCTGTGCGACTTTCCTAAGACACGTCGGCGGCGATTTCATTCCCGGGCCGGCGGATGCCGCAGCCGCCCCAGCAGTCCTGCCAGCGTCTCCAGCTCTTCGGCCGAAAGCTTCTCGCCCATCAGCCCGGCGATGGAAGCGCCGTAGACGCCCCAGATGCGCCGCCGCATATCACGCCCGGCCGGTGTGATGCGCACGATCTGGCCGCGGCCGTCATCGGAGACCGGCAGCTTCTCAACCAGCCCGTCCGCCTCGAGCCGCGCAAGCAGCCGGGAGACCCCGTATTGCGCAAGCAGAACGCGACCGGTCAACTCGAAGGGACGCAAGCCCGCCTCGCCGGCTTCGGCGAGCTCATGCAGCACATCGTACCAGGCAAGCGGCGGCAGGCCGGCTTGCTTCAGGGCGTCCTCGGCCTTTTCGACAAGCTGGCGCGAGACGCGCATCAGACGGGCCCAGGCGGTGACGGCCTGGCTGGAAGGCGATGTCTTGGTCATCACGAGAGGTTAAAGGATAGATGCAATTGCATCAAGCTTGACGATCGATGCAAATGCATCCATATAGATGCAATTGCATTGACAAGGAGCTTCCGATGAAACATGAAATCTGCAAGGTCGCCGACATCCCGCCGAGCGGCAGCTTGATTGCGCCGTTCTTCGGCCGTGAGGTGCATGTCTGGCGCAACGGCGAGCGCATCCGCGCCGCGGCCAATGTCTGCCTGCATTTCGGCGGCCCGCTCGACTGCCGGGATGGCGCCTTCGTCTGTGCATGGCATGGCGCGAAATTCGACATGGAAAGCGGCGAGCGCCTCGAAGGTCCGGCGCCGAAAGCTTCGCGCCTGATGTTCCTCTCGACCCGCGTCGAGGACGGCGCTCTCAACTATGTCTGGGGAGAGTGAGATGAGCGCAAGGCTTACCCTCATAAGCCATCATTTGTGCCCCTATGTGCAGCGCGCCGCGATTGCGCTTGCCGAGAAAGGCGTGCCGTTCGAACGGATTTATGTCGACCTTGCCGACAAGCCGGCTTGGTTCAAGGCCATCTCGCCGCTCGGCAAGGTGCCGCTGCTCCAGGTTCGAAACGGTGATGACGAGGAAACCATCTTCGAATCCGCCGTCATCGTCGAATTCCTCGAGGAGACCGAGGCCAATCCTTTGCATCCGACAGATCCGTTGATGCGGGCCAGGCATCGCGCCTGGATCGAATTCGGCTCGGCCATCCTGAACGCCATCGGCCGTCTCTATTCCGCTACCGACGAAGCCGCGTTCACCAAGGAAAGCAACGGCTTGTCCGAGATGTTTGAACGCGTGGAGGCGATTTTGGCGACCAGATCGAGCCGACCCTGGTTCGCCGGCGATCGCTTCTCGCTGGTCGACGCCGTCTACGGACCGGTCTTCCGCTACTTCGACATTTTCGATCGCATCGGCGATTTCGGCATTCTGAATGGCAAACCGCTCGTCCAGGCCTGGCGTACGGCCTTGAGCGAACGCCAATCGGTGAAAGAAGCTGTGGGCGCCGACTATCCACGGCGGCTGCATGCCTTTCTGCGGGCGAAGGGATCTTATCTGTCGGACATCATCCGGCAGCAGGCCACTGCAGCTCCGCAAGCCCGATCCGCCTGAATGGGTCGACCACTGTCCCGGCGACCATGGCGGCGAGGAATTGCGGTCCCGGCGGGACCTTCGCCAAAGCCGCCACCAGCCGGTCGCGGATGAAGGGAAGCATGGTCGAGTCCGACTGGTAAAACGGCGTCAGCGACAGAGACAGCGACTGGAATAACCGCACATGCCACCGGCGCGCCTTGGCGTAAGCATCGAGCGCACCGTCGACGCCATTTGCATGCGCCAGCGCATGGCTGAGCGCCGCGGCGTCGAGCAGTGCCATGTTTGCGCCCTGACCGAGCTGTGGACTGGTGGAATGCGCGGCGTCGCCGATCACAGCCAGCCTTCGCCCGGCCGGCAGCGTCATCGTGTGGTGACCGTAGCGGGCAAGCGACAACTGCTCGAAACTCTCGATCTGGCTGGTGAAGGCCTCGCAATCGGGCCACACCGAAACCACCCTCGCCTTCCATGCATCGAGGCCCGCCGCCCGAACCTGATCGGCATCGTCCGGCTTCAGGCTCCAGAAGAAGGCCGCCATGGTCTCGGCGCCGGGCTGCGGCCGGCCGATCGGCAGCACGCCGACCATAACGCTCGCCTTGTCGTAACGCTGCAGCAGCGCGCTTTGGTCGAAGCCGTCGCGCCAGGCCAGAGATGCCCAAAAAGCGCCATAGGCAAGTGGACGCGGCATGGCTGGGTCGCCCAGGCACTGGCGCAGCTTCGAACGCGCGCCGCTGGCGTCTACGACCAGGTCGAACGGCCCCAGTCGCTTGCCATTGCCGCAGACCAGCGACGCCCGCTCGCCCGCCTCCAGCGCCTCGATCTCGACATTGGTTTCGATTGCGATCGCCTCGCGCAGGGCGGCGCGGTAAAGCACGCCGAACAGCGCTGCCCGGTGTACGGCGAGACCGAAGCGGCGACCGCGCCCGGCATCGTAGCGAACCTCGAGCACGGTGCGCCCGCTCCTCGCGTCCGTGCCATGCAGCCGCTCGATGCGGCTCCCCAGCGCCAGAATGTCATCGAGCAAGCCGAGATCGGCGAGCACGGTCAAGCCCGTCGGCTGTAGGATGAGCCCGGAGCCGACCGGCTTCGGCTCGTCGAAACGCTCGAAGACAGTGACCTTGTGGCCTGCCCGCTTTAGATAGAGCGCCGCGGCCAATCCGGCCGGACCGGCGCCGGCAATCGCGATGTCGAAAGATCTGCTCATTGCCCGCCCAAGCCAAGCCGGCGCGACAATCTCCCAACGGTATCGTCAAATCAAGTTGGCGCTTTGACGCTCGTTGTCGACAGATCAGGCCTGCGTGGCGTCGAACGCGGCGCGCGCGGCGCTAACGGCGTCATGGTTGAGCTCGGCCCATTGCACGAGCTGGTAGAGCGGATCGAACATCGATCGCCCGAGATCGGTCAGACTGTATTCGACGCTTGGCGGCTTGGTCGGGAACACTTCGCGATGCACATAGCCGTCGCGCTGCAGCTCAAGCAGCGTCTGGGTGAGCATGCGCTGCGAGATATCGGGAACCAGACGCCGCAATTCCCCGAAACGGTAGGGCTTTTCCGCAAGCGCCATGACCAGCAACGGGCTCCATTTGCCGTTGATGCCCCGGATCACGTCGCGGACCGGGCAATCGGAAAAATTGGCGCCGTCGGCCATAGCCGCCTTATAGATCTCGAGCTTCGATTTCAGATTGAGGATCTTGCTGTCCATCGCGATGTCCGCTGGTCGGATACAGGCGGCCAGGGTGGTTCCCTGACTGTGCCTACCTCCCGAAAAACTGCCTTCTTTACGGCCTGAGGTCAATTCCTATTTTAGTGCTGGTCTCTTTTTGAGACCAATAACCGCACCCGCCCTTCGGCGCAAATATTCAGGACCCTCCATGACCAAAACACTCCTCGTCACCGGCGCTTCCGGCCATCTCGGCCGCGCCGTCATCAAGCATCTGCTGGGTGAGCAGAAAGTCGGGCCGGCCAATATCATCGCCACCACGCGCAATCCCGAAAATCTCGCCGATCTGGCGGCGCTCGGCGTCACCGTCAGAGCGGCCGACTTCGACGACCAGGCATCGCTAGCCAAGGCCTTCACGGGCGCCGACCGGGTACTGATCATTTCCACCAACGAGCTGGCGATCCAGGGCAAGCGGCGCGAGCAGCAGCTCGCTGCGGTCGCCGCGGCAAGCAAGGCAGGCGTCGGCCATCTGCTCTACACCTCGATGCCCGATCCGGAGCCGGGTTCGCCCGTGGTTTTCGCGCCGGATCATTACGACACCGAGCAGGCGATCAAGGCGAGTGGTATTCCTTATACGATCTTCCGCAACGGCTGGTACGACGAGAATCTGTTCATGGGATTGCCGCAGGTCCTGGCGTCCGGGCACTGGTATACGTCGGCGGGCGATGGCGCCATTTCCTACGGATCGCGTGACGATTACGCGGCTGCCATTGCTGGCGGGCTTGCCTCGGATACCCGCGAAAGCACAACCTACACGCTGACTGGCCCCAAGGCCTACACGACGGCCGAGGTAGCGGGGTTCGTCACCGAAATCACCGGCAAGCCGATCCAGATCGTCCAGCTTTCGGACGACGCCCTGGCAACAGGATTGAAGGCAGCTGGTGTGCCGGACTTCCTGGCCAAGGCTTTGGTATCCTTCGACGCCGTCACACGCGCCGGCGGTCTCGGCATGGTGACGGATTCGGTCGAAAAGCTCTCCGGCCGCAAATCGGTGTCGCTGAAGCAGTTCGTAGAAGCGAACAAGGCTGCGTTGCTCGGCTAAATCATGGCGCCCCGGCGATCTGCGATCCGGG
>JAEKLU010000375.1 GCA_019509685.1 Mesorhizobium sp.
AGGGCGTCGAGGATCTTGCGACGCAAGCGCTGCTGGCTGTCGCCAAATGCGCCGAAATGATCGCGCTGTGGCGTCGGCTGATCACCTTCGAGCTGATGGCGGCGGCGCAGGCCGTCGATTTGCGCGAGGGAGCAACGCTTGCGCCGGCCACCGCCGCGATCCACACGGCCGTGCGGGCGCATGTAGCAACGCTGAAGGAGGACCGCCCGCTCGGCGTGGACGCCGAGGTGCTCTACGCCTCGCTCGCCGGCGGGACGTGGCGGGGTCCGCCAGCAACAGGCTAAACGAGCAGCCTGTCAGGGCTTTGCGTCGACCTTCTTCATGAACTGGGCGAGCTCGCCCGGGTCCATCCGCACGACATGCTTGTCTTCCGGATAGGCGCCGCTCTCGACGTCGGCGACATATTCGGCGAAAGCCGCGATGCGCTCCTGCTGCAGCCGATCGTATTCGGCGGCGAAGTTGCGATAGACTTTCGAGTGGCGCGGCATGTGACCCCGGTTCGCGCCGAGAATATCCTCGGCGAACAGATATTGCGCGTCGCAGCCGGTGCCCGCGCCCATCGACAGCATGATCAGCGAAGTGCGTCCCGAAATCGCCTTGGCGACCTCGACCGGCACCACTTCGATCTCGGCGCCGATCGCGCCCGCCGCCTCCAGCTGCTTGACCGCCTCGAACACCTGCATGGCGGTGTCGGCGGTCTTGCCGACCGCCTTGAAGCCGCCGGTCCAGGTCGCGCGCGACGGGATCAGGCCGACATGGCCGATCACCGGAATGGCGTCGTCGGCCATGCGCTTGATGGTGGCGTAGCCGGCGCTGCAATAGACGGCGTCGGCGCCACCCTTGTAGAGGCGGAAGGCCCAGCGCAGGAAATCGTCGGCCGTGCCGATCTCGAAGAAATTCTCGCCCGGCATGGTGAACAGGCTGGGCGCGGCATCCCGGTACTGTGGATTGAGCACCAGTTCCGGCGGCACCGAGACGATGTCGACCCCTGCCCGCTCGGCGGCCTCGGCCTCGTCCAGCGTCAGCACGCGCAGCATGGTCAACTGTCGCTTGCCTTTCATGGCGCGCAGATCGGCAACGGTCGGTCTTTTTCGGCTCATTGGATGTCCCTGTTTGTTGGCGGACGTTCGGTTGATCTTCCCACCACCCTATCGAGCGCGCGGCTGGCCGGATAGCCGACAGCTACTCAGCGGCCCTCGACATATCGACCGTGTGGAACTCGCCGCGATAGGGCCTGGCCGTCGGCGGCAGCTCGCGCTTGAGGTAATGGTCCTCGTATCTGAGCTGCCTGAGCAGCACCGGCCACACCTCGCGATAGGCATGCCACATCGAGGGATTGGGTTTGGGCAAATCGTGCTTGATCAGTTGATGCAGCTTCGGCAGCGCGTGATAGGGCACCATCGGGAACATGTGATGTTCGACGTGATAATTCATGTTCCAGTAGATGAACCGGCTGACCGGATTCATGTAGACGGTGCGTGTGTTCAGCCGGTGATCGGTGACATTGTCGGCGAGCCCGATATGCTGCAGCAGTCCGGTCAACACCATGTGCCAGGTGCCGTAGAGGCGCGGCACCCCGATCAGCACCAAAGGCAGCCATGAGCGAAGCGCGATCGCGACAGCTATCGTCGCGACATACACGACCATATGCCAGCGCGCCGCTACCACCGCCTTGTGCTGGTCCATCTCGGGGATGTAGCTCTTCTCGTCATCCGACAGCCGGCCAAGAGCCTGGCGCAGCAGCGTCGGCAGCGAATAGCGGAAATCGAGGATGCCGGTGAAGGCTAATGCCGCCTTGATGAGGTCCGGCGGCCGCATCACCGCGATCTCGGCGTCGCGGCCGACGATGATGGTGTCGGTGTGGTGGCGGGCGTGGCTCCAGCGCCATTGCACCGGATTGCGCATCAGCATGAAGGAGGCGATGTGGTAGACGACGTCGTTCATCCAGCGTGTGCGGAACGCGGTGCCATGGCCGCATTCATGCCAGCGCGAGTCGCTCGACGAGCCATAGAGCACGCCATAGACGATGAGGAACGGCGCCACCCACCACGTTCCCCAGAACCAGACGATGCCTGCGGCCGAGCCCAGGATCGCGGCGATCCAGATGATCGTATCGCGGATCGCCGGCCCGTCGGAGCGCTGCATGAGCGCCTTCATCTCCTTGCGCGGCACGTCGGTGTGGTACCA
>JAEKLU010000064.1 GCA_019509685.1 Mesorhizobium sp.
GTGAAATTGAGATGTCGGGCGGCTGCCTCGAAGGTCCGCAGCGCACGCGTCCCGGGCAACAGCTTGGACATCCGATCTCCAAATTAAACTTGATGATCTGAAAAGAACTACTCGTTTCCCGTTTGTTTTTCAATCCGTCATGATGGATGCAATCGCAACACCATCAAACCGGATTTGATATCCGGAGAAGCCGGAAAGCACCATGTCCGAGATCGTTCTGAAGTCTCACACCGCCCTGAAATCACCCGTATCGCATTGGCTGCGGGCAATTTTCGACTGGCTGCGCCAGGCCAATGTAGCCGCGCGGCTTCCGCTGGAGTCGGTCGACGACCTCTCCGACCGCCAGCTGCGCGACATCGGCGCGGAGCGTCACGATATCGCCAAGGCAATGGACCGGGAACTTCGTGAGATCGGGCTGCTGGGCACGGGCTGGCAGCGCAGATGAGGCAATAGGGATTAGGCAGTAGGCAATGGGGGAAAAGAACACCTACTGCCTACTGCCTACTGCCTACTGCCTACTGCCTACTGCCTACCTCACCACCTTCACCACCGTCCTGTCCGACAGCAACGGCAACAGCCTCGCCATGGTCCGCGCCGTCACCGCCACGCAGCCCTGGGTCGGCGTGAAGCCCGGGCGCGCCAGGTGGAAGAAGATCGCGCTGCCGCGCCCGCGCCGGCGCGGCGCGATGTTCCAGTCGAGCACCAGGCAGACATCGTAGAGGCGGTCGTCTCGCTTCATCCGCTCGTGGCTGGCGCCATAGGGGATCTTCACCGGACGGTTGTAGTTGCGGTCGTCCGGCACCTCGCACCAGCCGAGATCCGGGCCGATCGGCGCCATCGCAAGCCGCGTCCTGCGGCCGCCTGGAAAATGATCGCCCCGAAAATAACCCGACAGGATGCGCATCGACGCCAGGGGCGTCGCGCCGTCGCCCTCATGCTTGTTGGCGGTGATGCCGCTGCGCCCCAAGGCGCAGGGAAACACCGTTTTGCCGGCTTGCAGGAACCCTTGAGAGGGGTTGCCGGGCCGCGCCCGCACCACCAAAACACGCAAGCCTTTTGGCAAAAATGCGCCTGCCGCATTGCGCGCGCGTTTTTTCTTGTATGATTGTGTCACGGAACAAATCACTGTGATCGGCTGTTGCGCCGGTGAGCTTCCGCATAAATGGGGGGAGGTCAACTGAATATTCTTTTTAAAACAACGGATTGATCCATGACATCACGCACCATTCTGATCGTTGACGATGACGACGACCTGCGCGCCACTCTTGTCGAGCAGCTAGCCCTCTACGAAGAGTTCGACGTCCAGCAGGAATCCACTGCCGCCAAAGGCGTCGCCGCGGCGCGCAGCGGCGTTGTCGACCTGCTCATCATGGATGTCGGCCTGCCCGACATGGATGGCCGCGAGGCGGTTAAGATCCTGCGCAAGGGCGGATACAAGGCGCCGATCATCATGCTGACCGGCCACGACACCGATTCCGACACGATTCTCGGACTCGAAGCCGGCGCCAACGACTATGTGACCAAGCCGTTCCGCTTCGCGGTGCTGCTTGCGCGCATCCGCGCCCAGTTGCGCCAGCATGAGCAAAGCGAGGATGCCACCTTCTCGGTCGGCCCCTATACCTTCAAGCCGAGCCAGAAGCTTCTGATCGACCCGCGCGGTGCCAAGGTGCGGCTCACCGAAAAGGAAGCCTCGATCATCAAGTACCTCTATCGCGCCGACCAAAAGGTGGTGACGCGCGACGTGCTGCTTGAAGAAGTGTGGGGCTACAATTCCGGCGTCACCACGCACACGCTGGAAACCCACGTCTACAGGCTGCGCCAGAAGATCGAACGTGATCCTTCCAATGCCGAAATTCTTGTGACAGAAAGCGGCGGCTACAAGCTGGTTCCTTAAACATTTAATGATCTAAGGCAATTCCAGGAAAAGTGTGACGCGGTTTTCCGTCCGGACTTGCGCCAAAGAGATAGAGCGGTCGGGCGGGACCGCTTCGGGTTCGATCCTGGTGCTGGAGGGTGATGGATCGGCTCGCTGGATGCCTCGCACGAAATGCGCGGGCTGTAAGTGTTGGAGCGAAACAGCGCGTCCCCAAGGACGCGCCGCTCCAAAGGAGGGACTGGACTGACCGCTCGGGGACACAGCTAGGATGGCGCTGGATGACGACATCCGCATCCTGTCCAGCGTGAAGCTTTTTCAGGGCTTTACGCAGGAACAGCTGCGCCTGCTCGCTTTTGGCGCCGAGGCCACCTCGCTGCAGGCCGAGCGTAAGCTTTACCGCGAGGACGACGAAGCCGATTCGGCCTATATCGTGGTCAAGGGCCGGATCGCGCTCTATCGCGAACAGAATGGCGAGCGCATCCCGATCGGCACCGCCGGTCCTGGATCGATGCTGAGCGAGCTCGCCTTGATCGCCGACACCAAGCGCCTGACCAGCGCGTCGGCTGCGGTCGATTCGGAAGTGATCCGCCTGAGCCGCAAAATGTTTCGCCGCATCCTGGAGGAGTATCCGGACGTCGCCGTGCAACTGCACGCGCGCATCCTGGAGGAATTCCAGCAGATGATCGCCCGCATCGAGGAACTGGCGCCGCGCTTTACGGGGTGATGCATAAAAGACGGCTCGACGGCGACTCGTCATTCTAGGGCGGAGCAAGGACCAAAGCGACGCGCGCAGACCCTAGGATGACGAACGTGAGGGCTTGCGCGCCCCTTAACCGTCACTTGGCGTCAGTCCAAATCAAAGCGCGCAATCACCGGTACATGGTCCGATGGCTTGTCCCACCCCCGCGCCGCCTGCAGGATCTCGTAGCCAGTGAAATTCGGCACCAGATTGGCGGATGACCAGACATGGTCGAGCCGTCGACCGCGCCCCGAGGCCTCCCAGTCTTTCGCGCGATAGCTCCACCAGGTGTAGAGCTTCTGCTCGGCCGGCACGTTGAGCCGCATCAGGTCGACCCAGCCGCCGGCCTTGCGCATTGCCTCGAAATTCTCCGTCTCGACCGGCGTGTGGCTGACGACGTTGAGCAATTGCTTGTGCGACCAGACGTCGTGCTCCTGCGGCGCGATGTTCAAATCGCCGACCAGGATCGACGAGGACAGTTCGTCCTGGCTTGCCGGCATGCCGTTCATCTCGGCGACGAAATCGAGCTTGTGCCGGAATTTGCGGTTGATCTGAGGATCCGGTTCGTCGCCGCCGGCCGGGACATAGAAGTTATGCACCAGGATCGATCTGTTGCCAGCCTGGACCTTGACCGACAGATGCCGGCTGTCTTCGATCTCGCAAAACCGCCGCTTCTCGACCAGCTCGATCGGCCGGCGCGCGACGGTGGCGACGCCGTGATAGCCCTTCTGGCCGTGGAACAGAATGTGCGGGTAGCCGGCCTTGCGGAAGGCCTTTTCCGGAAACAGCTCGTCCGGCACCTTGGTTTCCTGCAGGCACAGCACATCAGGCGCGTATTCGTCCAACAGCCGCTCGACGATCGGCATGCGCAAGCGCACCGAGTTGATGTTCCAAGTGGCAATGGTGAAAGGCATGCGGCGGGTCCGGCGAAGGGGTTGCCGAACTACTGCCAGCCGCGCGTCAGAAAGACAAGCTGAGCGATAATTACCGGGGGCCAGCGCCGCCCCTCATTGCCCTGCCGGGCATTTCTCCCCGTAAACGGGGAGAAAGAGCCTATCTTGTCTTCGTATTCACCTCGCGGTTGGCCGTATAGTCGATGGCGAATGTATCGGCCGGGAAGCTGACGCCTTCCTTGGTGTTGAAGATCATCACCGTCGTGTCTTTGCCTTGAGCGTCGGTGATCGTCCACTGGCGCAGATCATAGGTTTTCGGATCGAACATCATGGTGATCATCGCATTGCCGAACACCGACTTGTCGGAAAGCTTGATGGTGGTGAGGTCGTCCTCTTCCTTGATTGCCTTCACGCGGCCACCTGAGAGATCGATACGGTCGTCGAGGAGCAATTTCAGCGGCGTCTTCGACAGTGGATAAAGGTCGGACGTGTTGAGCTTCTTGTTGAGGATG
The DNA here is from genome assembly GCA_019509685.1 of Mesorhizobium sp. The sequence continues at coordinate 4,021 of JAEKLU010000064.1, forward strand.
ACCACCGACTTGCCGTCGGAAATGACGCGGAAATTCGAGGAGCCGTCGTAGTTGAAGCGGATCTTGCCCGGGCGCTCGAGGAAGAATTTGCCGCCGGTCTGCTCGCCTTTCGGCCCGAACTGCACGAATTCGCCGCTCATCGACTTCACCGAGGAGAAATGATCGGCGATCTTCTGCGCCGCCGGCGGCACGGCCGCCTGCGCGGCGGCGACAAGCTGGTATCCGGGCACGAGATTGAGAGCGGCAACCCCGCCAAGCATCAAACCGAAACCAAGCACCTGGCGGCGGGTAAGGGCAAATTCTGTCGGGATCTTCATGCCGGTCACTTTCTGTGATTCGTGTCGTGGCAGTCTCTGGGCTCCCAGTAGGGCTTAAGTTTGGCGGCTGCGCGACAGCCCGTCGGCTAGGCGCGGGCGACAGCCCGTCGGCAAGGCGCGGGCGACAGCCCGTCGCCCAAAACGCGCCAGTCGATCTCAGGTTGCCTGAAACCGCCAGGCTAGAACTTGTCGTCTTCGGTCGGCACCAGAATTTCACGTTTCCCCGCATGATTGGCCGGGCCGACGATGCCTTCCTTCTCCATTTTCTCGATGATCGAGGCGGCGCGGTTGTAACCGATGCCGAGCCGGCGCTGGATGTAGCTGGTCGAGGCCTTGCCGTCACGCAGCACGACGGCCACCGCCTGGTCGTAAGGATCGTCGGAATCGTCGAAATTGCCGCCGCCCCCGCCGCCCGAACCACCTTTCGCCGACGGACCATCGTCGTCATCTTCGCCGTCGTCTTCGGTGATGGCGTCGAGATATTCCGGTACGCCCTGCAATTTGAGATGCCCGACCACCTTCTCGACCTCGTCATCGGAGACGAACGGGCCGTGCACGCGCTGGATGCGGCCGCCACCGGCCATGTAAAGCATGTCGCCCATGCCGAGCAGTTGCTCGGCGCCCTGTTCGCCCAGGATGGTGCGGCTGTCGATCTTCGAGGTCACCTGGAAGGAGATGCGGGTCGGGAAATTGGCCTTGATGGTGCCGGTGATGACGTCGACCGACGGACGTTGCGTGGCCATGATGACATGAATGCCGGCGGCGCGCGCCATCTGCGCCAGGCGCTGCACCGCGCCTTCGATATCCTTGCCGGCCACCATCATCAGGTCGGCCATCTCGTCGATGATGACGACGATATAGGGCATCGGCTCGAGATCGAGATCCTCGGTCTCGTAGATCGCCTCGCCGGTCTGGCGGTCGAAGCCGGTCTGCACCGTGCGCGAGATTTTCTCGCCCTTCTTCTCGGCCAGTTGCACCCGCGCATTGAAACCGTCGATGTTGCGCACACCGACCTTGGACATCTTGCGGTAGCGGTCCTCCATCTCGCGCACCGTCCACTTCAACGCCACCACGGCCTTCTTCGGATCGGTGACCACCGGCGTCAAAAGATGCGGGATGCCGTCATAGACAGAGAGTTCGAGCATTTTCGGATCGATCATGATCAGCCGGCATTCCTGCGGCGTCAGCCGGTAGAGCAGCGACAGGATCATGGTGTTGATGGCGACCGACTTGCCCGAGCCGGTGGTGCCGGCGACCAGCACGTGCGGCATCTTGGCGATGTCGACGATGACGGCTTCGCCGTTGATGCTTTTGCCGAGCGCCAGCGCCAGCTTCAACTTGGTGGTCTCGAAGTCGCGGCTGGCCATGATCTCGCGCAGGTAGACCGTTTCGCGCTTGGCGTTCGGCAGTTCGATGCCGATGGCGTTGCGGCCTGGCACGACGGCGACGCGGCAGGCGATCGCGCTCATCGAGCGGGCGATGTCGTCTGACAGGCCGATGACGCGCGACGATTTGATGCCAGGCGCCGGCTCCAGCTCGTAGAGGGTGACCACCGGACCGGGGCGCACCGCGATGATCTCGCCCTTGACGCCGAAATCCTCCAGCACGCCTTCGAGCAGGCGGGCGTTCTGCTCCAGCGCATCCTTCGACAGGCTTGCGTCCTTGGCGATGTTCTTCGGTTCGGACAGGAAATGCAGCGACGGCATCTCGAACGTGTCGGAGCCGATCAGCGAGGTCTGCGCCTCGCGCTGCACACGGGCGCCGGGCACCGGACGCGCCGCCGGCGCCTCGACACGGGTCGCGGCATCGGAGCGGAACTGCTGCACCTTGGCGTTCGGCGCGGCGCGGCGCGGCGCCGGCGCCTCGTCTTCGAGTTCGTCAAAGTCTGTATCGTCGTCGAAGATGTCCTGGTCGTCCGGATCGACGGACACGCTGCGGTCATTGACCATGGCGGCGAAGAATTCCGGCTCGACTCGGGCGCGGCCGTCCGGGCTCATCCGCGCTTCGGCATATTCGGCCGATTCGACCCGCTCGGCGGCACGCCGCCAGGCGCTCGCCTTCGGCTCCATCGGTGGCTCGAACTCGTCGCGCTCCCGTTTGCGGCGCGCGGCGCGGCGATGCAGGAAGGCGCGGAACGACAGCCACCAATGGGTGATGGCGCCGAGCGCCAGGATCCCCTCGTCGCCTTCGTCCTCATCCTCGTCGAACAGCATCTCATCCTGTTCGCGCGGATCGGGCGCAGCGGCGCGCTCCATGACGGCAAAGCCGTTCTTGCGCGCAATCAGCGCCGAACCATAGGCGAACAGCCACAGCGTGGGCGCGGCGAGAATGACCGCGATGATGCTGGCGAACAGCCCCTTCGGATAGCCGCCGACGGCAATGCCGGGGATCTTCAGCACCATGTCGCCGAACACGCCGCCAAGGCCGGTCGGCAGCGGCCAGGTGTTGGGCGGCGTCACGCAGCCGGCGATGGACGCGGCAAGCAAGGCAAAGCCGAACCAGGCGAGCCCGCGCTTCGGCAGCCTGTCGATGCCGCGCGCGGTGAAGAGCAGAAAGCCCCAGACAACCGCCGGCACCAACCCGGCAACCGCGGCCAGGCCGAAGAACTGCATGGCAAGGTCGGAGAACACCGCGCCGGGATAGCCCATGGCGTTGGTGACGACGTTGCTGGTGGCGTGCGAGAAGCTCGGGTCGGCAACGTTCCATGTGGCCAGCGCGGCGACGCCGAAAGCCGTGAACGCGAACAGCCCGGCCCCGACCAGCCGCCCGACCTGGCGCCGCGCGAATGCCTGAAGACCGTTCCCCGTGCCGGTCAGCGCGAGCGGTGCTGAAGCGCCTGAACGCATGCCTCTTCCCCGTTAGTCCGTTGCCTGGCCGGGCGCATGGCGCACCCCGGCAGATTCGAACATCAGACTATCGGGGGGAAGGTTAAGGCCGCATTAACCATGGCCATTTACCGATGCACCGCGGACACAAAGATGGCGGACCGCTGGCCCGCCACCTTTCATTTGAAACGCCGAAACGATCAGGCCCGTCCGGACCCGATCTTGAGCATCACTTGTTGGCGCCGCCATAGGCCATCAGGTTGGCGCAGAACTCGGCGTGAGGCTTGCTCATCGCCGCGTCCTGGCACTCCTTCATCATCTTGTCCTGCTTGTCCTTGGCCGTCGAAGCCCAGGCCGCCTTGAAGTCGGCTTCCGGCTTCATGGTCTTCA
>JAEKLU010000376.1 GCA_019509685.1 Mesorhizobium sp.
GCCTCGACATAGAGGATCAGCGGCTCATAGGTGGTGGCAACGATGCGCTGCGCGGCCTGGAACATCTCGGGCACGGTGATGGCCGCCGCGAGCGAGGTATCCTTGACCAGCGAGATGAAGGTGTTGGAAAGCGGCGGCACGGCGACCCGCCCTGCTTGTGGGAGAATAGTGCGCCGCATCGCCTGGCTCCAGGTCATGCCGATCGAATAGGAAGCCTCCCACTGCCCTTTCGGCACCGAGCCGATGACGGCGCGGATGATCTCAGATGTGTAGGCGCCGATGTTGAGCGTGAAGCCGATCAGCGCCGCCGGAAAGGCATCGAGCAGGATGCCGACCGAAGGCAGGCCGTAGAAGATCAGGAAGAGCTGCACCAGAAGCGGCGTGCCGCGGAAGATCCACACATAGAAGCGCGCCACGATAACCAGCGGTTTCGGGCCAAACAGCCGGATCAGTGCCGTCACCAGCCCGGCAATCAGGCCGAGCGCAAAGGACAGCAAGGTCAACGGCACGGTGAAGATCAGCGCCGCCCACAACAGCGTCGGCAAAGAGTCCAGCATCAATTGCAGCCAATGCGGCACGGACTTCCCTCTCCTTCTCCCGACGCGGCGGCCGCGTCCCACCGGCCACTATCATGCAAAAACCGGCGGACCGTCAAAGACGACCCCGATGGATATCATGAAAAAATGGCGGGCCGTCAAAGACGACCCCGATGGATATCATGAAAAAATGGCGGGCCGTCAAAGACGACCCGCCGGCAAAACAGAAGCATGGATGGCTTACTTCGAAACGTCCTGGCCGAAGTACTTGTCGGCGATCTTCTGATAGGTGCCATCGGCCTTGATGTCAGCCAGCGCCTTGTTGATGGCGGCGACCAGTTCCGGGTCGCCCTTGCGCACGATAACGCCGGAATAGTCTGCATTCTCTTCCTGCGCGGCGATCTTCACATTGGCGTCGGGCTTGTGCTTCTTGAAGTCGAGGAAGGACAGGCTGTCGTTGATGGTGGCGTCGGCGCGGCCGGTAAGCAGCAGCTGGATCGACTGGTCGAAGCCGTCCGTGCCGACCAGCTCGGCGCCGTTCGTCTCGGCCAGCTTGCCGAAGTTGGAGGTCAGCGACTGCGCCGACTTCTTGCCCTTGAGGTCGGCGAAGGTCTTGATGTCGGTGTTGTCGCCGCGCACGATCAGCACCGCCTTGGAGGCGATGTAGGGATCGGAGAAATCATACTTGGCCTTGCGGGCGTCGGTGATGCCGACTTCGTTGATGACGGCGTCGTAGCGGTTGGCGTCGAGGCCGGCGATCAGGCCGTCCCACTTGCCTTCGAGGAACTCGACCTTGACGCCGAGCTTGTCGCCGATCGCCTTGGCGATCTCGACATCGAATCCGACAAGCGCGTTGGCACCGTCGTGATAGGTGAAGGGAGCGTAGGTGCCTTCGGTGCCGACCTTGAGCACGCCGGCCTGCTTGATCTGGTCGAGATTGGCGCCGGCATGACCTGACGTGACCGCCAGAACCTGCAGCGTTCCAGCGATGAGAAGCGATTTAAGCCATTTCATTTTTCTGTGATCCCGTTTTGACCGGAGCTCCGGCGCATTGTGAGAGGCGGAAACTGACAGATAGATGACTGCGAAATAAGGAACCAGATTTCAAAAATCAGGTCAGCCAGAAATCTGATTCTCAAAATTACCGAAAATCGCACCAGACAGCGTTCCGGAGCCGGTAACGCGTTGTTCCGGCCGGCAACATTTGACCCTCCGGGCCACGGAACCTTCCATGCGCCTGCCACGTTGCAGGGCAAGTTGTAGGGCGCGGCGGCGTCTTTTCAACGGTCTCGACGCAACGATCCGCCACAAGGAGCCGGCATGATCGAGGACTCGGCAGGACGGACGCTGGTCCGGGCGGCAATGAAGGCTCCCTATCTCGAGCGGGACGAAGAGCATCTTCTTGCCGTGCGCTGGAAGGAAGAGCGCGATCAGCACGCACTGCACCAGATCACCGTTGCCCATATGCGGCTGGTGATCTCGATGGCCTCGAAATTCCGCCACTACGGCTTGCCGCTCGGCGATCTCATACAGGAAGGCCATGTCGGCCTGCTGGAAGCGGCGGCGCGCTTCGAGCCTGCCCGGGAAGTGCGCTTCTCGACCTACGCCACCTGGTGGATCCGCGCCTCGA
>JAEKLU010000065.1 GCA_019509685.1 Mesorhizobium sp.
CGCGCATTCATCCGACCGCGGAGCTGAAGGCGTGCAAGCTCGGCCGCTATGCCGCGATCGGCGAGCGGGTCATCCTGCGCGAGGTGAGCGTCGGCGACTTTTCCTATTTCGAACGCCACTGCGAGGCGATCTAAACGACGATCGGCAAGTTCTGCTCGATCGACGCCAACAGCCGCATCAATGCGCTTGAACATCCGATCGAGTGGCTGACCCAGCATAAGGTCAGCTACCGGCCGAACGAATATTTTCGCTGGCTGGGCGTCGATGCGGCTTTTCGCGAGCGGCGGCGGGCCAAGGCGGTCAACATTGGCAACGACGTCTGGATCGGCCATGGCGCGGTGATCATGCCGAGTGTTGCGATCGGCAACGGCGCCGTCATCGGCGCCAACGCGGTGGTCACGCATGACGTGGCGCCCTACACGATTGTTGCCGGGGTCCCGGCCAAACCCTTGCGTCAACGCTTCCCCGCCGCGGTCGCGGCGCGTATCGAGGCGCTTGCCTGGTGGGACTGGGCCCCCGAGAAACTGGCCAGGGCGATCCCCGACATGCAGGCGCTGCCGATCGAGGCCTTCCTCGATCGCTGGGAAGGCAATACTCTCTGAGCTGGCAGAACGCGGTCGAAACGCATGACGGCGTTGTCGAGATGTTACACTGCGCTCTCGGGTAAGTTGCCCCTTCCGCCATGCGGGGGTGGCGCAACGGAAGGGGCTGGAGGTGGTAAACCGCCGTGAAGCGGAAGGAACAGGCTCTTTGCCTGCACCGGCACTATCGCAAACAAACCGATAAGGTGGCTTTTCGCGCACCTGCGCTTTCCGCGTGCATTTGATTGCAGTGGCTTGCAGACAGGACAATTCAATCCCTTGGAACCGGAGGCGGCAGCAGTTTGTTTTTAAGCAAATCCAGCCCTGCACCGTTCCTGAGGGATTTGCATGATCGAGAAACTCTTCACCAAGGCCGCAAATCGGGTCGCCCATCTGGCCGGCCTGCCTGCGACTTTCGCTGTCTGCGTGCTGATCGTGGTTGTATGGGGGATCAGCGGGCCGTTCTTCGGCTTCTCGGACACCTGGCAACTGGTCATCAACACCGGCACCACCATCATCACCTTCCTGATGGTGTTCCTTATCCAGAACACGCAGAACCGCGACGGCGCCGCGATCCAGGCCAAGCTCGATGAACTGATCCGCGTCGGCCGGGCCCACAACCACTTCATCGGCATCGAGCATCTGACGGAATCTGAGGTCGAGGCCATCCGCGACAAATGCGAGGCGGCGGCCAAGCGGCATGACCGGCAGATTGTCGAGACGGCTGCCAGGAAGGCCGTCGCGCAAAAGCGCAAACCGAAGAAGCAGACGGCCGCTTGAACAGTCGTCAGCGGCTCATGAAGGCGGCGAACGCGTCCTTGTGGTCGGGGTGCCAGCGCGACAAAGCCGGCCGGTTCTCGATAATGTCGCCGACCGCCCAGGCCATGCGTTTTTCGTCCATCGGCCGCGCGACGTCGTTATCCGGGCACAGGATATAGAAATCGTCATCCATCAGCGATGCCAGCATGAAGTCGATAACCTGCTCACCCGTCCAGGCGCCGGCCGGCTTTTCCGTCGCTCCTTCGGTCAGCCCGGTGTAGGTGAAGCCGGGGATCAGCAGATGCGCGGAAACCTTCGCTCCCGGCTCGTTGCGCAGGGCGTGCGCCAAGCCTTCGGTGAACGTCTTCACGCCGGCCTTGGAGACGTTGTAGGCGAGATTGCCGGGCGGCGTCGTGATGCCCTGCTTGGAGCCGGTGTTGATGATCAGGCCTGGTTTGCCCGCGGCCAGCATGCGCGGCGCAAAGGCCTCGACGCCATGCACGACGCCCCAGAAATTGATGTCCAGCAGCCGCTTCCAGGCGTCGCGGTTCTCCCACGGCTTGCCGGGATTGTTACCGACGCCGGCATTGTTCATCAGCACCGAGACCGGGCCGAAGGCGCCGTACGCGAGTTCCGCCAGCCGGTCGACGTCATCGGCCTTGGACACGTCGGTGGGGATCGGGAGGACGGCATCGTCGCCGGCAATCGCCGCGACCGCCTGTTTCGCCTGGTCGAGGCGCACGCCGCCGATGTCGGCCAGCACCGTCTTCATGCCCATGGCCGCGAACTTCTTGGCCGCGGCAAGGCCGATGCCGCTGGCGCCGCCGGTGATGACGGCGACATTGCCGGAAGCGAAAGCGGGCAGGGCGGTCTGGATTTCGGCGTCGCTGGTCATGATGTTGTCCTCGTTCGGGTTGGGCCGAACTTAACGCTGCTTGAGATCGAGGCAAGCCCGCCTGGGCGGCATGGTTGACCGCGAGAGCGGCAACTGGCTGACCGCGAGAGCGGCAACTGGCTGACCGCGAGAGCGGCAACGGGTTGACCGCGAGAGCGGCAACGGGTTGACCGCAACAGCCGGGGCCGCGCATGGTGCCGGGAAATGGAGGTTCGCCGATTGGCCGACTGGATCGAGATTCTGAAAGAGCAGACCGCCACCGGCGACCAGATGGGGCGTGACGTGCCGCAAATGCTTGCCAACCCCGATATCAGCGAGGCGCAGGTCAAGACGCTGTTCGCAGCGTTGGAGAAACAGGCCGACTTCGCCGAAAAGCTGCGCCTGGCGCTTGAGAAGTTTGGCCACGATTTTCCGATCATCAAAGCGGCGGAGCGGTTGGAGGAACGCTATGCCGACCTTGCCGCATCGGTGGCCGAGAAGCTGAAAGCGATACGCAATCAAAGCAATGCGGGAAAAATCTGAAGCGGTTTTCCGCCTACAATTGACCGGACGCACCCAGCTTACTTTTCGAGAACTCGCGAGAAGCGGGTGTCGGGAACCAGCCAGACGAGAGCGACAGCCACGTAGAAGCCGACACCAATCCAGCGATTGAGGAAGGTCAGCGCGATTGCGGCTATGTAGGCGATGAGCGACAGCCTGCCCTTGCGATCGTTGCCGATTGCCTTGGCGAAGGCGGTGTCCTGTCCGTGCAGGCGATGCAGGGCAACCACCAGGATGGCGTAAGCGGTCGCGCACATTGCCAGGTCAAAACCATAGACCGCAACGGGAACCGTGGCGAAATGGTTCTCGCCCATGAAGGCTGTGGTCACCGGCATCAAGGATAGCCAGAACAACAGATGCAGGTTGGCCCAAAGAACGTGGCCGTTGACCCGTTGAACGGTGTGGAACATGTTGTGCAGATTGTTCCAGTAGATGCCGACATTGATAAAGGAAAGCACGTAACACAGGAAGATCGGCCACTGCGGCAGCAGCGTCGAGAAATCCTCGCCCTCCGGTACCTTCAGGTCCAGCACCATGATGGTGATGATGATGGCGACGACGCCATCGGTGAAAGCCTCGACCCGTCCCTTGCCCATGGTTCCTCCCTGATCGGCAGACAGAGGTTACGAGAGGATTTCGCGCAACGCTATACTGCCAGGATTGTCAGGAGGGCATTCGGCGGGTGGAACGGCCGCCATTACATAACGTTGGGTTGTGACCGGGCGGGATCTGCAACGCCGGAGATCGTCAAGACCAACTACGCTCAGACCATGACACGCGACCATGAACTCGGCGGTGGTGCGGCGATGACCGCTATCGCCGCGATGATAGCGGCGCTGTTTGCCGGCAGCACCGTTCTGACCCCGCTTTACGTGATCTACAAGCAGGAATTCGGTTTTTCGCAGATCACTTTGACGCTGGTCTACGCCGTCTATGTGGTCGGCAATCTTGCGGCGCTGCTTTTGTTTGGCCGCCTGTCGGACGCCATAGGCCGTCGGCCGGCGGCGATGGCCGCCATGGCGGTCGCCATAGTCAGCGCGCTGTTTTTCCTGTTCGCACAAAATGTAGCCTGGCTGGACGTCGCCCGCATCCTGAGCGGTCTTGGCATCGGGGTCGGCGCTGGAACCGGCACCGCATGGCTGTCCGAGCTGATCGAAGGCGAGGACAAATCGCGCGCGGCCACGATCGCCACCAGCACCAACTTCATCGGTCTGGGCGTCGGCGCGCTGGTTTCCGGGCTGCTCGCCGAATACGAGCCTTGGCCGCTCCGGTTGGTCTTTGCCGTTTATCTCGCCGTGCTGGTCCTCATCACGCTGACAATCTGGCGCACGCGCGAGACCGTGGCCCGGCCTGGCCGGCTTTCCGACGTCTCGATAGAGCCGCGCCTGTCGGTTCCGGCCAGCATCCGGGCTGGGTTCGTCGCGCCCGCCTTGACCGGCTTCGGCGCCATGGCGCTGGTCGGCTTCTACGCGGCGCTGGCGCCGAGCATCCTGGCGCAGCAGCTGCATGTCACCAACCATGCCGAAGCCGGCGGGCTGTTCTTCGAATTGTCGATCGTTGCTGCGATCACCATTGTCGTCACGACATGGCTGTCCAGCCGTTCCACCATGCTCGCCGCGCTAGGGCTGATGATCCCGGCCGTGGCGCTGGTCGTGGCAGCGCAGGTCTATGCCTCGATGGTGCTGATGATCGTGGCGACGGCAGTCTGCGGTGCAGCGGCGGCACTCGGCTATCGCGGCGGCCTGCAAGTGGTGAACCAGATTGCGCCGGCGGATCGCCGCGCCGAAGTGGTGTCGGCCTTCTTCATCTGCTGCTTCTGCGGCAACGCGCTGCCGGTCATCGGCATCGGCGTCCTGTCCAACTGGACGAACCCGACCATGGCAAGCCTGGCCTTCGCCGGCATGATCACGCTCTTTTCGCTCGTCGCGCTGGCCTTTGGCGCCAAATTCGCTCGCTAGGGCGTTTCACCGTTTCATGGGAAACGGCGAACCGCTCTATCTCTTTGTTTTTACGCAATTCCGGACGGAAAACCGATCACACTTTTCCTGGAATTGCTCTAATTCGAAGTCTCGGTTGCGATATGCGCGCGCTGGCGCGGCACGCCGAGGCCGGTGTCGGGCGGCTCGCCGGCCGTTGGCCGGTCCTCGATCCTGTGCATGGTCCGCCAGCGGCCAAAGCGGTAATAGGCGATGGCCAGCACCAGCGAGGCGATCGAACCCGCCGGGAAACTCCACCACAGCGCCTCCTGGCCAAGCACGCCGCGCATCGAATAGGCAAAGCCGGTGCGGATGAACAGAACCGAGACGATCAGGATGATTAGCGGCGGCATGACGGCGCCGGTGGCGCGCACCGTGGCGAAAAGCACGATGGTGATGCCGAACAGGATGAACGACCACGATGCCACCTTGTTGATGTGGGCGGCAATGTCGATCGCGGTGCTGTCGCCGCTCAAGAAAAGGCTGAGCACCGAGCGGTCGAAGACGAACAGCAGCGCCACCAGCGCGCCGGTCAGCACCAGGTTGAAGCGGACGCCGGAGGCCGCGACCTTGCCGATGCGGTCCCAGCGGCCGGCGCCGACATTTTGCGCCGCCATGGAAGAGACCGCGGCGCCGATGGCAAGCGCCGGCATCTGGATATAGGTCCAGAGCTGCGCCGCGATGCCATAGGCGGCGGCAACCTGCGAGCCATAGGAATTGACGATGCCCATCACGGTCAGCGCGGCGGCCGAGATGACAATCATCTGCAGTCCCATCGGGATGCCTTTGAAGACGATGATCCTGAGCAGCGCCGGATCGGGCCGGAGTAAAGCGAGATCGGCGCCGGCCAGCCGCAGCGGGTTCTTGCGCGCATAGAGCACGATCAGGATGGCGATGACGCTCACCGTCTGGCCGACGAGCGTCGAGGTCGCCGAGCCGACGATGCCGAGCTCGGGGAAGGGGCCGATGCCGCGGATCAGCAATGGGTTCAAGACGACGTCGAGAACCACCGCCAGCGCCATGAAGACAAAAGGCGTGCGTGAATCGCCGGCGCCGCGCAGCACGGTCATGACGAAGGACAGAAGGTTCATCATCGGCACGGCAACGAAGATGATGCGCAAATAGCTGCGCGCCAGCGGCAAGGCGTCGGCCGGCGTGCCGAGGCCGGTGAGGATGGCATCGACCCAAATCCAGCCGCAGACGGCGAACACGACCGAGATGAGGAAGAAGAAGGTGGCGCTGGTGCCGACGATGCGCTTGGCTTCGGGCAGGTCGCGGGCGCCGACCGACTGCGCGACCAGGATCGTCGCCGCCATGCCGATGCCGAACACGGTGCCGAGGATCAGGAACAGCACCAGATTGGCGTTGGAGGTCGCCGTCAGCGCCGCCTCGCCAAGGAAGCGACCGACCCAGACGGCGTTGATCGAGCCGTTGAGCGACTGCAGCACGTTGGAACCGAGCACGGGCAGCGCGAACAAAAGCAGCGTGCGCGGGATCGGGCCGCTGGTCAGGTCGCCGACGCGTTGGCGGCTGGGCTTGTTGTCATCCATGTCGGCACCGAAAATCATTCAGGCCCGCGATGCTATCGCAGGCCTGATGCACATGCACGCCTTTGTGGCCGAGCCAGATGGGCAGGTATCTGGCGCTGCGCCGCCTTACTGGGTGTTGCTGGCGAGGCCAGGCAGGGTCACCTGGAAGACAAGGAAGGTGGTGTCGACGTCGGCGCCGTCGTCGGCCTTGTAGGGCGCGCCGACCTGGAAACCGTCCTGGGTCAGGAAGTCATTGTCATTGGCGACGAACAGGAAATAGTCGTCGGGCAGCTTCGGATCCAGCACCGAAGCCAGCGACATCGCCTCCCACTTCTCCGAGAGGTTGTTCTTGTCGTTCGGCGCGCCATTGTGCATGCCGAAGCGGCCGAGCTCGGCATTGTCGTTGATGTCGATGAAAGGCGTCAGCTTAGCCGTCGTCACCGACGGATCGACCACCCCCTTCGGTGCCACCGGCTTGTCGGCGGCGTCGAACGGGCCGTTGGCGATATCTGTGGCTTCGGAGAGATCGACAATGTTGATCTTGCGATAGATCGACTCGGCGCCCTTCAGGCCCTGGCCGTTGCCTGAGTCGCGTGCCAGCATCAGGAAGCGGGTGTCGGAGAGCGCCACGATCTCGCTCTGCGCGGCCACCTTGGTCTTGCCCTTGGCGTCCTTGAACACCGGCAGCGGCACGACATATTCATGCGCAAGCTTGAGGTGGGCGAGGTCGGAAGCGTCATAGACCAGCGCGCGGGTGTTCTGGCGCGTCGAGCCGGAATCGCCGCCATCCTGGCGGGTTGCCGACTGCAGCACGGCGATCAGGAACTTGCCTTCCGGCGTCATCGCCATGCCTTCGAGGCCCTGGTTGTTCTGGCGGCCGGTCTCGGGATCCTTCGGATCGGGCTCGGCGGCGCCGGGGCCGGGATTGTCGGACGCGAAGTTCGGCTTGCCGTGGCGCATGGGCACCAGGGCAGCCGGCGGCTGGGTGGCCGACATCAGATGGCCGTCGGCCGAGAAGCGGTAGATGTTTGGGCCATATTCGTCGGAGATGAACATGGTGCCGTCTGGCAGGCGCACGATCGCCTCATTGTCCAGCGCCAGCTTGCCATTGTCGGCCTGCGGCAGGATAGGCATGTCGCCGGCGGCCGGGCGTACGCCGTTCAGCGGATCGAGCCCGGTGGTGTCGGCGCCCTTGTCGTCGGTCAACAGCATGGTGTCGGCAAGTGCTGCCTTGACGCC
>JAEKLU010000066.1 GCA_019509685.1 Mesorhizobium sp.
GGGCTGGGATTGATGCTGCAGGCTGTGCTGAACGGCATCAACATCGCGCTCTGCTTCCTGCTTGGGCTCGAACTTGGCTGGGGCGTCGCCGGCGTTGCCTGGGCGACGGTCACGGGCGAGTTCCTGGCCATGCTGCTCGGCTTGACCATTATCCTGCTGCGCTTCCGCAAACTCGAGCGGCCCTCGCGCCGTCGCATCCTCGACCTGCCGGCCTATCGGCGCATGCTGTCGCTCAACCGCGATATCATGATCCGCTCCTTCTCGCTGCTCGCCGCCTTCGCGCTGTTCACGCGCCAGGGCGCGCAGTTCGGCACGGTGACGCTCGCCGCCAATGCCGTGCTGATGAATTTCTTCCTCATTGCTGGCTATTTCCTCGACGGTTTTGCTACCGCCGCCGAGCAACTCGCCGGCCGCGCCATCGGCGCGCACGCGGCAGCACCTTTTCGCCGCGCCGTGCAGCTCACGTTGATCTGGGGCTTTGGTCTTGCCGGCCTCGCCACGCTCATCCTGTTGACGGCCGGCGCCAGTCTTGTGGCGCTGGTGACGACATCCGCGGATGTCCGCGCGATCGCCGACACCTATCTGCCCTGGGCGGCCTTCACGGCGCTGAGCGGCGTGCTCGCCTTCCAGATGGACGGCGTCTTCATCGGCGCCACCTGGTCGCGCGACATGCGCAACATGATGCTGGTGTCGTTCCTCGCCTTCAGCGCTGCGCTGCTGACATTGGCGCCGGCCTTCGGCAACAACGGACTATGGGCGTCGCTGCATGTCTTCCTGCTGGTGCGCGGGTTGAGCCTGCTGGCAGTGCTGAAGCTCAGGGTGCGCACGGCTTTTGGACCGAGTTCGAGGTAGATAGCAGCTTCGGAATACTCTACTCTTCCCGTTGCCGGAGAGGCAGATACCGGGGGCGGTAGTGGGAAACGCAGTCGAATCAATTGAGCCAATGGTCATCAGAGGGTCGCGCGGCAAAGCCTTACTGTTGCTTTTTGGGTGCGTGGTTTTCATTTTGGCAGGGATTTTGACGCTGCGAAATCACCCAGGAGACGGACACGTAATAACCTGGATAGGTATAATATTCTTTGGTCTAGGGGTCCCGATATCAGCTTCGTTGGTTATTCGCCCGCAAACTTTGGCCTTGGACAGGGACGGATTTATTCTCGATGGCGGTCTCCTTGCCAGGCCGAAGAAAGTTGCATGGCGAGAAATCAAAGGTTTTCATGTTTGGAGGCCGCGCAAGCGAAGCAAGTCGGTTGGCTACAACTTCGAGCCCGGTGCCAGGAAGGAAACCGCCCTTATGCGGGTTAACAGAGGGCTCGGCGCTGAGGACTGCCTGCCCGGTGGATGGCAATACTCACCTGACAAAATGGTCGAGATCCTGAATAGCTACCGACTTCAAGCCTTGACTTGGCAAAGCCAGATCCGGTTGGAATGACAGTTTCTTTGGCCGGATCGCCGAGCTTGGAGAAATCCGATTGCCCGACGATGTAAGCCTTCTAGTGCATGTCGCCCAGAAGTGTGCAGCGGTTCTGGGACGACGACATGCATCAAAACAAAGACTTAAAACGCGTCGTCTGAATCGGTTTCAGCGCGACGCGTTTAGTCAGGCCACTGTCGTCTGGTACAAAGGCTTGGCAAGCCATTGATCGACATGACTGTCGCGCAATTCATGAATCGAATTGAGATTCTCTCTGTGTAAGAACTGGGCCATGCCGGCGACGATGCGCCCAGGCAGCGCCGGCCCTGCATAGATCATGCCTGTGTAGAGCTGGACCAGATCGGCGCCGGCGCGGATCTTCTCCAGCGCCGCCTCGGTCGAATCGACACCGCCGACACCGATAATCGCCATGTCCGGCCCGAGCAGCTTGCGGATCCGGGCCAGCACCGCGGTCGAACGCTCGAACAATGGTTTTCCCGAAAGACCGCCGGCCTCATTGGCCAGATCGGCGCTTCGCAATCCGGTGCGCGAAAGCGTCGTGTTGGAGACGATGATGCCGTCGATGCTCTTCTCTCTCACCTCGGCGGCGATGTCCTCGAGCTCCGCCTCGGCTAGGTCCGGCGCGATCTTCAGGAGGATGGGCGGCTGCGCGGGCGCTGCCGCACGCGCGGCCATCACCCTGGACAACAGCTCGCCAAGCTGCTCGCGCGCCTGCATGTTGCGCAAGCCCGGCGTGTTGGGCGAGGAGATGTTGACGGTGAGATAGGAGGCGTAGTGCGCGAAGCAGGCCACGCCGCGCTCATAGTCGCTGACGCGGTCGGCGCTGTCCTTGTTGGCGCCGATGTTGACGCCGACAATGCCACCGCGCGCCTTGCGGGCGGCGAGGCGTTTTTCGGCCGCGGCATGTCCTTCATTGTTGAAACCCAGCCGGTTGATTACCGCGTCATCCGCCGTCAGTCGGAAGATGCGCGGCTTGGGATTACCCGTCTGCGCCAGCGGCGTGATGGTGCCGACCTCGGCAAAACCGAAGCCCAGGCCCAGCAGAGCGTCCGGCACTTCGGCGTTCTTGTCGTAGCCGGCGGCCATGCCGAGCGGATTCGGAAAGTCGAGGCCGCAAAGGCTGAGCTTGAGCCGCGCGTCGTGCGGCAGCCGCCGCGCATCGCGTGTCGGCGACGAGGCGACCGGCAGCCCGCAACGCAGCGCCGCGATCGACAGACCATGCGCGGTTTCCGGATCGAAGGAAAAAAGCAGCTTCTGGCCGATCCGGTCGAGCACGCTCATTCGCCCTCCAGCGTAGGAAATTGATGCTGTCCATCGGCTTCGAGCAGCAGCGGTTTTGCCCACAGGACTGCATCGAGGCCGAGCGGCGCGTAGAGATGTGGAAACAGCGCGCCGCCGCGTGACATTTCGTATTTCAGCGCGTCGCCCAGTTTTGTCTCGTCGACCGCGATCAAAAGCAGGTTCGTCTGACCGGCAAAATGCTTGGCCGCCGTCTCGCGCACCTGGGCCGCGGTGGAGAAATGGATGAAGCCGTCGACGATATCGATCGGCGCTCCGCCGAAGCGGCCGTTCTTCTCGGCTTCGCGCCACAGCGCCTCGGGCGCGATCTTGTAGATAATCTGAGACATTGTCGCGCTATAGTCCGAACCCGCGGCATGGGAAAGGCTCAAGCGCAGTTCTTCCCCATTTCCGGCGCAAAGCCGTGATACTGGTTTGCGCAATGGCTCATGGAGGATAAAGCATGCGTGTTCAGCACATTCTGATCCCCGCGGCGCTCTGCTCGCTGGTCGCCGCCACGGCCTATTCCGAGGAGACCGACCACTATCGGCTGGAGAAATCGGCCACTGGCTATGTCCGGATGGACACCCGGACCGGCGCCATGTCGATCTGCGAGGAGCGCTCCGGCCAGCTCGTCTGCAAGATGGCGGCCGACGAGCGCGCCGCCTATCAGGACGAGATCGACCGTCTCGATGGTTCGGTCAAGGCGCTCGACGAGCGCGTCGCCAAGCTCGAGAACTCGCTCTCCGCGCGGCTGGAATCCAAGCTGCCCAGCCAGGAGGATTTCACCAAATCGCTAGGCTACATGCAGCAGTTCTTCCGCACCTTCAACGACATTGTGAAGGACATGAATAAGGATGATGGCGACGGCGGGTCCAAGCTCAATCAGAAGACTTGAGCGCTCTGGGGAAAAAGCCGTATCCCGGCTTTGCCGCTTGAAAACGCGCCGCGCCGCCGCATAATCGTTCTGGTCCCCGTAAGAAGCAGACAAGCATGATGGGATCGGGGAGGGATATTTGCCGTCGGGCCACACCTTTGTCATTGCCGACGACCATCCGCTTTTTCGCGGTGCCTTGAAGGAGGCGCTGGCCGGCATCGGCAACGTCGCCGCCATCCACGAGGCCGGCGATTTCGAGAGCGCCAAGGCGTTGGTGTTGGCCAATGAAGATGTCGACATGGTGCTGCTCGACTTGTCGATGCCCGGCGCCAGCGGCCTGTCAGGCCTGATCGCGTTGCGCGGCATCCATCCGGCGGTGCCGCTGGTGGTGGTGTCGGCGCATGACGACCCCGTCACCATCCGCCGCGCGCTCGATCTCGGCGCTTCCGGCTTCATCTCCAAATCGGCAAGCATGGAGGAGATTCGTGGCGCGGTGCAGGCGGTGCTCGCCGGCGATATCGCCGCGCCCACCGGCGTCGAGCTCGGCGTCGAGCGCGACCCGGAGATCTCCGACCTGATCAAGCGGCTGCGGGCGCTGACGCCGCAACAGACGCGTGTGCTCGGCATGCTCGCCGAAGGTCTGCTCAACAAGCAGATCGCCTATGAGCTCGGCGTCTCCGAGGCAACCATAAAGGCGCATGTCTCGGCCATCCTGCAGAAGCTCGGCGTCGACAGCCGCACCCAGGCGGTGATCCAGCTGTCGAAGATCGGCGGCGATCCGCTGCAGCCGGTGGGCTGATAACCGTCGGGCTCAGTCCGGGCACTGAACCGCTTCCCGCCGAACCGGCCCTGCCCTGAAGATCGCAAAGCCGATTGCCGCCATGATCCAGACGCCGATGCCGCCGTAGAGCATCACCCAGCCGAAGCCATTGACCAGCGCATCATGGGCGACGTCATTGGAAAGCCCCGGCACCGGATTGCCGGCCGCGATTCCTTCTGCGAACCGGTAGAGCCCTGCTTCGTCGAGATCGGGCAGTGCCGCCTTCAGATGCGACAGCACCCCGCTCGCCAGGATGAAGCCCATCACCGCGATGTTCACGGCCAGCGAGACCATGCGCGCGCTCATGTCGATGCCGGATGCCATGCCGGCGCGGTCGCGCGAAACCGAGCCCGTCGTCGTGTTGGTGACCGGCGTGTTGGTGATGCCGAGGCCGGCGCCCGCGATCAGGCAGCCGGGCAGCATGGTCAGCCAGTTGGCGTGAGGGGCAGCACTCCCCCACTTCATCAGCATGAAACCGGCGCCGATGATGGCAAGCCCCGCTGGAATGATGATGCCCGGCCGGTAGCGCAGCGACAGGCGCTCGGCCAGCGGCGGCGTGACCAGCGTCGGCAGCGTGTAGGCGAGAAGCGCAAGGCCGGTGGCGAAGCTGTCCAGGCCAAGCCCGGCATGGAACCAGATCGGCAGGTAGATCATGAACGGCCAGTAGCTGATGTTCATCGCCGCCGAGCCGACGATGGCGCCGGAGAATGGGCGGATGCGAAAGACGGTGAAGTCGAACATCGGCCGCTTGCTGACCTTTTCAGCGATAAGGAAGGCGATGAAGCTTGCGATCGACAGGCCTAGGATTGCCAGCGCCGCGGGGCTTGCGAAACCCAGTTCCTGCCCCTGGGTGATATAGAAGACCAGGCAGAAGACGGCAGGCGAGAGAGTCAGGATCCCGGCAAGGTCGAGCTTGCCCGCTCCGGGGTCCTTCGATTCATGCACGCCGGTGAGCGCGAGCAGGAAGGCGACGATCGCCACCGCCACATGGATGAGGAACACCCACTGCCAGCTCGACAAAGCGACGATGCCGCCGCCGATGATCGGGCCGAAGCCGAGGCCGACGCCGAAGATGACGCCCCACCAGCCCCAGGCGATGGCGCGCTCGCGGCCTTCCTGGAATTCATGCGACAGCACGGCCAGCTGGCAGATCAGCATGGCGCCGCCGCTCAAGCCTTGCAGGAAACGGGCGGCGATCAGCATCGAGACGTTGTCGGCCAGGCCGCAGATCAGCGAGGCGAGGCCGAATGCGACGATCGAGACCAGGAAGACGCGCTTGCGTCCGTAACGGTCGGCGATCGTGCCGACCGCCATCAGCACGGTGGTGACGGCGATGGTGTAGGCGTTCATCACCCATTGCAGCTGCTTGAAATCGGCGTTCAGCACCTGCTCCAGCGTCGGCAGGATGGTGGGAACGCTGGAAATCTCCAGCCCGAACATCAGGCAGGCGAGGCAGGCGGCCAACAAAACGACGATGCCTCGGCGGGTGAGGACAGTGGGCATGATCAAACCTTTCGAATTCTTAAGGCAGGACGAATGGCGGTCGCCGCCGCGCTCCACTCAAACTAGGGTAGGGTTGATCATTTTAGAATTGCATGCTTGGCTATTTCAGTGACAACAAAACGAGATAACTGACATGACGCTGGACGTAGATGCGGTGAAAGCTTTCGTCGCCGTCGCCGAGTTGCGCAGTTTTACGCGCGCGGCCGAGGCGCTGGGCAGCACGCAAGGCGCAATCAGCGTCAAGCTGAAGCGGCTCGAGGATCGGGTCGGCCAGAAGTTGATCGAGCGGACGCCGCGGCTGGTGCGCCTCTCGGCGCGCGGCGCGGTGTTCCTCGAACCGGCGCGCGAGCTGCTCGCCGCGCATGACCGCGCCGTCGCCAGTCTCGCCGCCGTCCGCCGTCACTTCCGGCTGGGCATTGCCACCCATGTCGGCGGCGCCGAAGTGCCGACCTTGCTGGCGCGGCTCAATGCGCATGATCCGGCTTTGACCATCGAGGTGCGGCTCGACGATACACGCGACTTGATCGCTGCGTTCGATCGTGGCGACCTCGATGCCGCGATCGTCCGGCGCGAGGACGACCGCCGCGACGGCGAGGTGCTGGCGCCCGAACATTTCGGCTGGTACGCCACGCCGGATTTCGTCTACCGCGCCGGCGAGCCGCTACGACTGGCCGCCTCGTCGCCTTCCTGCAGCATCCGCGACATCATCACCAGCGCGCTCGATGCGGTTGGAATACCGTGGACGCAGGTTTTCCTGGGCTGCGGCTCCTTCGCGGTTGCGGAAGCCGTTTCAGCCGGCCTCGCCGCATCGGTCTTCTCGTGCCGGCTGGCGCCGCCGGGAACGATCGAAGTCAGCCGTAAATTCGGCCTGCCACCACTGCCGGCGTCGGAGATCGTGCTCTTGTCCACGCTCGCCGATGCCCAATCGCGCGAGGCGCTGCGGACGCTCGCCATGGCGTTTCGCGAGCATCGTCCGTGGCCGGCGGCCAACGCCGCGAAGCCCCGGTTTCGCAACTCGCAGATGGCCGACAGCCCCGTCTGACGCTGTCGACCCGCGTCTGCGCGTAGCGCCGAACGAGTATCTCAGCGATAGTTTTCGACGGCCGAACCCAGTTGCGGCGTGGCATCATCCTCGCTCGGGCGCGAAGGATTCCGCGCTCGTCCGATCGCGGCGCCAAGGCCGAGCGAAGCGATCGCCACCAGCGGAATGCCGGCGACCCAGGGCAAGCGCGGCGCGAGAGCGTAGAGCGCGGTGCCGATCGAAGGCCCGAGCGAGTCCTTGAGGTCGACCGCAACGGAAGAGGCGGCCATGTAGGAGGCGCGCCGCGCCGAAGGCGCCAGCGCATTGACGGCGGTCGGCACCAGCGGTCCGACCAGCATCTGCGCCACCGCGCACAGGCTGACGGCAGCGACCAGCGAGATCATGGCCGGCGAGGCCGCGAGCAGGGCGAAGGCGGCGATGGTCGAGATGCCGGCGCCGATCGTCAGCCACAGCGCCGACCGTGTCTCGGCAAACCGGCTTACCAGCATCTGCAGGCCGACCGTCAGTGCGGCGGCATAGGCAAACAGTGTGCCGACGCCCGACGGACTCAACGTGCCG
>JAEKLU010000335.1 GCA_019509685.1 Mesorhizobium sp.
ACGTGATGAGCAAAGCCAGCGTGGTATATCCGGGCTCGGTGATCTGGCCGGTCAGCCGCGCGACCGCGACGCCGATGCCGAAGATCAGGCTGACGATCACGCCGATCACGCCGACCCACAACACCAGGATGATCGGCAGATCGGTGAACGAGAAGATGCTGTCCATCATGTAGCGCAGCCGACGGCCAACGCCCCAGGCACTGGTGCCGATCTCACGCGGACGACGCTCATAGGTGACGAAAGACCGGCGGAACCCGATCCAGAATAATTGGGCGATCAACGAGCTGTTCGGCTCCTCGATCGCGAGCAATTCCCGGCGCGCGGCGTCGTTGCAAGCAAAGATATCCACGCCGCCGCGCGGCACGCCCGAGATTACCAGTTTGCGGTAGAGCCACCAGAAAGTGCGCGACAGGGCATCGCGGACCGGTGCGTCGTTCCGCTTCATGCGCTGACCGAACACGATGTCGCACTCGTCCTTATCCAGCGCCGCGAAGAACCGCGCGATCAGTTCGGGCGGCTCCTGCAGATCGGCCGCCATGACAGCAAACGTGCGTCCCGATGCATGTTCGAGCCCGGTGCGGACGGCAGTGAACGATCCGAAATTGCGGCTGTGGAAGATGATGCGGGTCGGAAAGGGCATGCTCGCCTGTGCGCGGGCGAGCACTTCGCCTGATGCGTCGGGTGAGCCGTCGACGACAAAGACGACTTCGAGATCGCTGTCGAGCGCGCGGTGCAAGTCGGTCAGCGCCGCGAGCAGGGACGGAATGTTGCCCTCGTTGAGATAAACCGGAATGACCAACGAACGTGATGGAGCGGCGACGGGCGCTCCTTGTTGATGCTGCGTGCTCATGCAGAATAGGATCCCAATGCGTCGCCGACCTGGGCGATCTCGTCGTCCGTCATCTCCGGAAAGCACGGCACGCTGAGGATACGCTTCACCGACCTGCGGCTGACCGCGAGCCCCGCCGGCCCGACGCGCTGGTCCGCGCCAACCCATCCCGTCTGATTGCAATCGAGAATCGGGAAGTGGATGTCGGTCGCTATCCCCCGGTCGTTCAGATGTTTGGCCAGCCGATCGCGATCATCGGTGAGGACGACGGCGAGATGGCCGACATTGCCGTGCGGGCTCGACACCAGCCGAATGCCATCGGCGGCTGCCGTGGCATAGGCATCGATGATCACCCGCCGCCGCTCATTGTCGGTCTCGACATAGGGCAGCAGCGCCGACAGGAACGCCGCCTGCAACTCGTCAAGCCGCGAGTTGCGGCCGCCGGTCATCACGACGTCGTATTTGCCATCCCAGCCATACATCCGCAGGCGGGCGACTTGTGTAGCAAGCGCGGCGTCGTTGGTCACGATCGCCCCGCCGTCGCCGAGCGCGCCAAGATTCTTGGTCGGATAGAAACTGAATGTCGCCAGATCGCCGAACGCACCCGCCCCTGCCCCACAGCCGCGCAAACCATGCGCCTGCGCGCAATCCTCGATGATCGGTACGCTGCCAAATCCCGCGGCGTCCAGCGCCGCGCGCAACGCCGGGACGTCGACCAGTCCGCCATAAAGGTGTGTGACGACCACAGCCCCCGTCGCAGGGCCGACCGCCGCAACGGCATGATCGATCGCGATCAACTGCGATGCCTCGTCGATATCGACATAGACGGGCGTCAACCCGATCAGCCGGCACGCCGTTGTCGTATAGCCGCCGGCATTGGCGACCGTCACCACCTCTCGTCGCGCCGGATCGGTGACCAGGCATCGCAATGCGATCTCCAGCGCATCGCTACCGTTGGCAACACCGATGCAATGCGCAACGCCCGCCGCAGCGGCGAAATCACGGCAAAAGGCTTTATTGTACGGGCCATTGATCCAATAACCCGACGCCAGCACATCGCCCGCGATACGCGACAAATCCGCTTCGTGGCGCACATAGCGCCGCCGCAGATCGTTCATCGGGATCGTCATCGAACAGTTCCCAGCGGCCCAACGGCCTCGAGTTCGGCCGGCTTGTCCGATTGCGGTGCGGCGGTGCTGGCAAACCGCGCCGCCATCGCGCGATAGCCGAACGCTGCCAGCACGATCAGACACGGCCATATCTCGATCACGTAGCGCGACTCCATGACCGCGCCACCATAGATCTGGTTGAGCGCCCACATTTCCG
>JAEKLU010000336.1 GCA_019509685.1 Mesorhizobium sp.
ACCCTCCCGGCATATTTCATCACCCGCCAAATTCAGCACAATCTCGCCTGCGCCGGTTTTGGCCGCGTCAGAGCGGCAACGGCCTTGCGCAACGACAGGTCTTTCCAACACAATCAGGGAAAGACCCAGGACGGCAGAAAAAGACGCAAGAAGGGAACGAATGATAACCGTCACAGCTTGAAGGAGAACAAGCATGTCATCTCACAGTAGAATTTCGAAACTATCGCTGGGCGCCGTGGCGCTGGCGACACTGAGCCTGCTGACGCCTTCCGCCAAAGCCGCGGCACCGGAATCCAACGACCCGATCAAGATCGCGCTGTTCGACTGGACCAGCGTCAACCTCAACGCCAAGATCCTTGGCGGCATTCTCGAAAAGCTCGGCTACACCGTCGAATATCCGACCGCCGACTACCTCTCCAGCCTGACCACCGGCCTCACCAATGGCGACCTCGATGTCGGCCTGGAGTTCTGGGACACGACCGCCGGCGAAGCCATGAAGGCCTCCGATGCGACCGGCCAGACCGAACGGCTCGGCAAGCTCGGTCCGAAGGCCAAGGAAGAGTGGTGGTTCCCCGAATACATGAAGGAGAAATGCCCCGGCCTGCCCAACTGGGAAGCGCTGAAGGACCCGAAATGCGCCGAGGCCTTCTCGACGGCCGAGACCGCGCCGAAGGGCCGTTATCTCGGCGGCCCGGTGACCTGGGAAGGCTTTGACGACGAACGCGTCGAGGCGTTGAAGCTGCCCTTCACCGTCATCCATGCCGGCACCGATGCGGCGATGTTCGCGGAACTGGATTCAGCCTATCAGCGCAAGGCGCCGATCATGCTGTGGATCTATTCGCCACATTGGGCACCGGCCAAGTACAAGGGCGAGTGGGTGCAATTCCCCGAATACACGCCCGAATGCTACAACGACCCGAAATGGGGCGTGAACCCGGACGCCAAATATGACTGCGGCAAGCCGCATGGCGAAATCTGGAAATACTCCTGGTCCGGCATGAAGGACAAATGGCCGGTCGCCTACAAGGTGGCCAAGGCCTACACGGTCGACACCGACGAACTCAACAAGATGAGCGGCGAGATCGACCTCGACGGCAAGACGCCGGAAGATGTCGCCGCCGCCTGGATCGCCGCCCATGAGGCGGATTGGAAAGCCTGGGCGCAGTGACCGTTCCGACTGGAAGGAGACCCGGCCGTCCGATCGGCCGGGCCTCCATGGTCGATGTTCCAGAAGGACGATTGGATGACGGACGGGACTGAACAGGGGGCGGTTCAACCGGGTACGGATGGCCGCCCGGTAAAACTTGCCTGCCGCAATGTCTGGAAACTGTTCGGGGCGAACGCGGCCAATTTCATCCGCGAGCGCGACGGCAAAGCCAGCATGGCCGACGTCACTGCCGCCGGCCTGGTCGGCGCGGTGCGCGCCGTCGATCTCGAGATCCTCCAAGGCGAGATCTTCATCATCATGGGCCTGTCCGGCTCCGGCAAGTCGACGCTGGTGCGCTGCATGTCGAGGCTGGTCGAGCCGACCCATGGCAAGGTCGAATTCGAGGGCAAGGACCTGCTCAAGATTTCCGACGCGGCCCTCATCGAGCTCAGGCGCCATCGCATGGGCATGGTGTTCCAGAATTTCGCGCTGCTGCCGCATCTCAACGTGCTCGACAACATCGCTTTTCCGCTCAGCATCCAGGGGCAGGATCGAGCAACGCGCGAGGCGCGGGCGCGCGAGGTCATCGAGCTTGTCGGCCTGCGCGGCCGCGAGCATTTCTATCCACGCGAATTGTCCGGCGGCCAGCAGCAGCGCGTCGGCATTGCCCGCAGCCTCGCCACCAAGCCGGAGATCTGGTTTCTCGACGAACCGTTCTCGGCGCTCGACCCGCTGATCCGCCGCGAGATGCAGGACGAGCTGATGCGGCTGCAGACCATGCTGCACAAGACCATCGTCTTCATCACCCATGATTTCGACGAAGCGATCAGGCTGGCCGACCGCATTGCCATCATGAAGGACGGCGAGATCATCCAGATCGGCACGCCGGAGGAGTTGGTGGTCAATCCGGCCACCGACTATGTCGCCGAGTTCACGCGCGACGTCGACCGTGCCAAGGTGATTTCGGCCCGCGGCCTGATGCGCGCCTGCGATGGATCGG
>JAEKLU010000337.1 GCA_019509685.1 Mesorhizobium sp.
AAGTTGCGGAACAATTATTCCGCTGATTGCCTTGGCCCAGTTCGCGCCGAGACTGCGCGCTGCCTGAACCTGGTTCCAGTCAAAGCGGGCCAGGGCAGGCAACAGCACGATGCAGGCGACCGGAATGGCCAGCACCACATGCCCGACCAGCACGCCGAACAGCGTTCCGACCAGACGCTGCGCCGCCAGCACGAAGAAGAGACCGATCGCAAGCAGGATCCCAGGGGTGATCGAGGGGGTGAGCAGGATGCTCTGGATGGCCGCAGCGGTCTTTCCGCCCAGCCGATTCATCGAGATGCAGGCGAGCAGCGCAAACGGCACCGCGATCAACGCCGTCAATGTCCCGAGGATCAAGCTCGTTCTGAGCGCGGCCATCCATGTTGCCGAGCCGAAGAAGTTCTCGTACCAGCGCAACGAGTAGGCGTGCGGCGGAAATTCGAGCAGATTCGACGCCGAAAAGGAAAGCGGCACCACCACGAGCGTCGGCACCATCAGAAATGCCATGACGAGAGCGGCGAAGCTCCAAAGGAGGATGCGGGCGAGCCGGTTTTGCGGATAGGCTTCAAGCATGGGGGGCGCCCCTCGCGTTCCGGGCCACCAGGCGCCGTACCGACAGCACCATCACACCGATCAGCGCCATGAGAACGAGGAGCAGAATGCCCAGGACGCTCGCCGACCCCCAATCCTGAAAGGTCGACAGCGTGCGTTCGATCCGGGTCGAGAGAGGATTCACCTTGCCGCCGCCAAGCACCGCCGGCGTGATGAAGAACCCTATCGTGTAGATCAGGACGATGATCGAGCCCGAGAAGATGCCGCCCGCCGAAAGGGGCATGATGACTGTGCGGATGACTTGCCCGAGAGTGGCCCCCATGCTCGCGGCCGCGCGAACGAGGTTCGCATCGATATCCCGCATCGCGGCGTACACGGGCAGCAGAAAGAGCGGCAGCATGTAGTGAACCATGCCGATCAGCGTGCCCGTGAAGTTGTAGACCAGCGGCAACGGCTCCGTTGTCAGGCCCGAACCCGTCAAGGCCGCGTTGATCAGGCCTTCGCGCCGCAGGAGCACGAGCCAGCCATAGGTGCGCACCAGAATGGAGGTCCACAACGGCAGCATCACAAAGGCCATCAGCAGGTTGGCCACCCTGGGTCTGGCGCTGGCCAGAGCGAGCGCGAGGGGGACGCCGAGAAGACTGCAGACCGCCAGCGTGCCGAAGGACAGTTCAAGGGTTGTGACCAGCGCCGACCAGGTCAGTCCGCTCGAAAGCACCTTTTCGTAGTTGCCGACGGTGTATTCACCGCCGGTGTTCAGGAAGGATTGCCGGATGATCCAGAGGATCGGCAGTATCGCCGCCAGTCCCACGATGATCAGCGCCGGCAGCGAGAGCGAGAGGAAGAACCGCCGTTCGCGTCGCGCGTCGGCCGCGAGCGCCGGATCCGGGGCGACGGTCACGCGGTCGCTCCCGGCAGTGCGTGAACCTTCGCTGCCGGTGCGTATGCGGTCATCCGCTGACCGGCGGCAAGTTCGGCGCAACCGCCGGCCAGTCCTGCCGGAATGCAGACGAGAACCTCTTGCCCGCCGTCAAGCGCCAGGGTCAGAAGCCAATTCTCGCCGCGAAACGCCTTGGCGCGCAGTGTTCCTTCGAGAGCCACTCCGTCTCGCCCGACGAGCTTCGCATCGAGATGGAAGCTTTCGGCCCGGATCATCAGAGTTTCGCGTGACGCTTCGGCGCCATCGATGCTGCGCACCGAGCCTGGGGCCACGATGTTGGCCTCGCCCATGAACTCCGCGACGAAGCGGGTCGACGGATGGTCATAAATTCGCTGCGGCGTATCGATCTGCTGGATGCGGCCGGAATTCATCACCGCAATCCGGTCGGACATGATCAACGCTTCGCGCTGGTCATGGGTAACGTAGATCGTGGTTATCCCCAGGTCATCGTGCAGACGCCGGATCTCGTACTGCATGGTTTCCCGCAGATTCTTGTCGAGCGCCGACAGCGGCTCGTCCATCAGCATCACGCGTGGCTCTAACACGATCGCCCGCGCCAGCGCCACCCGCTGGCGCTGGCCGCCGGACAGTGCGGCAACATTGCGCTCCGCCAGACCGTCCAGCTTCACGCGAGTCAAGGTGTCGAGCGCCCGCTGCC
>JAEKLU010000067.1 GCA_019509685.1 Mesorhizobium sp.
CAGCGGCAGGCCGGCCCTGTCGGCGGCTTCGAGCGCAAGGTCGACCGGGGCGATGCCGCTCGAACCGCCGGCATGCTTGCCGGAACGCACCTTGACGCCGACGACGACATCGGCGTGCTCGCGCACCGCGGCAACCGTCTCGCGCGGTTCGCAAAGCCTGAGGTCGCTGCATTCGCCGACGGACACGGTGTTCGAGAAGCCGAATATGCCGGCAAAGGAGATGTTGACGTAAGCGAGGATGCGCACCTTCGAGCGCTCGATGACGTGGCGGCGAAAGCCGAGGAAATTGCCGGCGCCGGCGCTGCCGGCGTCGATGAATGTGGTGGTGCCGCTCTTGGCGGCAAGCCGGTCGGCATCGACGCCGAGCGACGTGCCGCCCCAGTAGACGTGGCTGTGCAGGTCGACGAGACCGGGCGTGACGATGCAGTCCCTGGCGTCGATGACTTGCGCGGCGTGTTCGGCGTCGATGGCCGCCTCGATCCCGGCGACGCGGCCACCGGCGATGGCGACATCGCGTGGTGCGTCCAGCCCCGACGCCGGGTCGATGAGGCGCCCACCCTTGATCAGGAGATCGAACTGCATCGCAGGATCCTCCACTATCGCTCGTCGATCAGACCGGTCGGTAGGCCACGGCTTCGATCTCGATCTTGATGTCGATCATCAGCCGTGACTCGACCGTCGTGCGCGCCGGCGGATCCTTCGAAAAATGCCTGGCATAAACGGCATTGAAGCCGCCAAAGTCGCGAGCGTCCTCGAGCCAGACAGTGGTCTTGACGACATCGTCCATGGTGCAGCCGGCCAGCGCCAACGCCGCCTTGACGTTCTGCAGCACCTGCTCGGCCTGCTCGGAAATGCCGCCCTTGACGACCAGCCCATCGCTGCCGACCGGCACCTGGCCCGAGATATAGACGAAGTCGCCGGCACGCACGGCGGGCGAGAGCGGCACATGCGAGGTTCCGAAACACTGCTTGGGCAAAATGGCCTCCTTCGGTCGATTGGGAAACGGCGCTTATAGCCGTCTAGTCGGTCGGCGTGATCCTCATAGAGCTTCTGTTGGAAAGCAACATTTTTTCGAATTTCATGTTGCTTTATTACAAAAGCCTGAGCATCTTGCGCCGCAAAACCGTTGCGACGGACGGTGCACGCCGTTTGTTTTACGCAATTCCGGACGGAAAAACGCCACGCACTTTTCCCCGGATTGCTTGAGAGAGGGATAGCCGGCATGACCTTCGACAAGAACCCGTTTCCGGAAGGCGATGCCGATCGCCATGCGTTGTGGGAAATGCTGGTGCGGCGCGACATCGACGCTTTCCTCGGCCAGGACTGGTCGATGGTCGAGGATGATTTCATCGCCGAAAGCTTCTTCGGCATGCACGCGCATTTCCTCGCCAATGCCGATGCCTGGCGCCTGCAATTCCCGAGGCTGGATGTCTATCGCGACGAATGGCTGCGCCAGGCCAAGGAGACGGCGGCGACGACATTCGCCGAGCCGCTGCGCGAGGCCATCTTTCGTGTCACCAATTTGCGCGACATCGACGTCGATGGCGATCGCGCGGTGTTGCACAAGAAATTCGACGGTTCGATCGCCAAGGCCGACGGCAGCGTCGACAGGCTGAAATGGCAGACGCTCTATTTCTGCCGCAAGGTCGGCGACCGCTGGAAGATCGCCGGCTTCGTCGGTTACATGCCGCATCCCTTGGGAAGCTAGCGAATCTGTCGATATTCAGGTGAGGCCGGCCTGCAAGTGGCGTCTTCCTGTGCTTCCGGTGCTCGCGTACCGTAGTACGCTCCGCTCCGGTTCTCGGAAGTCACCACTTTCGACTCGGCCTGACCTGAATCTCAACAAATCCTAGTGCGCGACGACCCCGAAAGAGGCAACCATTTGCTAGAGGCACACTAAGCAAGCCTTGCCGAGCGTTCGTCCGGCGAGCGGTGGTCGAACACGATGCCCATGGTCTTACCAATTGCCGCCATGACAATGAGCTCGATCAGATGGTCGTCACTGTCCCCGCAGGCCGGATCGGATCTGCGGATGGCATCGAGCATGGCGCGGGTCGAGACGGTGTCGCCGGCGCGGAATTTCGAAAGAGCAGACGAAACAAGATCTTGAACCGTCGGATCGATGACGGATACTTCCGCAGCGACGTTCATTGGCTTCCTCCTGCCAAGAACCCTCCCGGGAGCAATGATACGCCGATGGCCGGCGCGCGCCAGTGAAATGGTGGTCCGACCAGAGCGATTACCGACAACCTGCCGCCAACTGGTCGATAGATGTGGAACATCGCCCGTCCGGCTCCGGCGCGCTCGACGCATCGTCCTCGGGTTGATAACCCCGTCCGGGCGTAGAGATAACCCCGAGTCGAAATATGACCGTTGCGATCGAGATGGGGCAGACGTCGGCCGGTGGGCCGGCGGCCCTTGACCTTGAGGAATTGCTGGCGACCCGCCTGCTGGTGCAGGGCAATTCGGGCTCCGGCAAGTCGCATCTGTTGCGCCGGCTGCTTGAACAGAGCGCGCCCTGGGTCCAACAAACCATCATCGATCCCGAAGGCGACTTCGTCTCGCTCGGCGAGCGTTACGGCCATCTGGTGATAGACGCCGAGGAGCATACAGAACGCGGCCTGCAGGCGGCTGGCGAGCGGGCGCGCATCCACCGCGTCTCGACGGTGCTCAATCTCGAGGGGCTCGACGCCGAGAACCAGATGCGCCGCGCCGCCGCCTTCCTCGGCGGGCTGTTCGACGTCGCGCGCGACCATTGGTATCCGATGCTGGTGGTGGTCGACGAGGCGCAGCTTTTCGCACCGGCGGTGGCCGGCGAGGTTTCGGACGAGGCGCGCAAGCTTTCGCTCGGCGCGATGACCAATCTGATGTGCCGTGGCCGCAAGCGTGGGCTTGCCGGCATCATCGCCACGCAGCGCCTGGCGAAGCTTGCCAAGAATGTCGCGGCGGAAGCCTCCAACTTCCTCATGGGCCGCACCTTCCTCGACATCGACATGGCGCGCGCCGCCGACCTGCTCGGCATGGAGCGGCGGCAGGCGGAGGCTTTCCGCGATCTCGAGCGCGGGCATTTCATGGCGCTCGGTCCGGCCTTGTCGCGCCGTCCGCTCGGCGTGCGCATCGGCCAGACCGAAACCAGCCCGCGCAACGGCACGCCGCGACTGATGCCGATGCCCGGGGCAGCACTTGAGGATGCGCGCGCGATCATCCTGGCGGCGCCGCCGCCGGATGCGGTGAGGCCGCAACGGCGGCCTTCGCCCGATCTGCTCGACCAGTTGATGGCGGCCAAGGCCGCGCCGATGGACATGCGTCCCGGGCCGGCGGAGCCGCTGCCGAGCGCGGAAGATCTCGCCGAGCGGCGCGAGCGGATGGACCGCATCCTGCGCGCCATCCTGGCCGAGCCCGACGCCGGGTTCCGCGTCATCGGCGTGCTCTACCAGGAGTTCGTGGTCCGCTGCCGCATCGAAGGGCTCGCGTCCGTGGTGCCCGACTTGTCCGAATTCCGCCGCATGCTGACCCGCGCCCGCGCCGGTGTCGGTTCCGACATGGCCGAGGACGACGCCTGGCGGGATGTTTCTGTACGCGCCTCGCTGCTTCCCGAGGATATGCAAGGCGTGTTCATGATGATCGCACGGGCCGCCAAGGAAGGCTGGCCGTGCCCGAGCGATGCAGCGATCGCGCGCGCCTACGGTTCGCACTCGCTGCGCCGCGCGCGCCGGCTGCTCGACTACATCGAGGAGCAGGGCCTCATAGTCTGCCAGGTCGACGGCGCCGGTCGGCGCACGGTGACGCTGGTGGAGCTCGCCTGGGCGACGTCGCCAGGCGATCCGAATGCGGGAGAGGCGGAGCAAGGGAGTTCAGCCGCATAGGCGCTGCACACTTCTGGGCGACATGCATCAGAAGTCTTGGTTCCAAAGCCGCCTGAAGTGCAGCTGCCTTTACCAGCGTGCCGAGAAACCTGTTCACTTCGGTGAAAGCCGCAGGCTGAATTCGAGCGGCCACCCGGTCCAAGCAGGCATTGCGTCAGCGCCTTCGCCCGCTATCGCTCGTCCACGATCCGCAAATAGGCCGCTGTCACGAACAGAACGATCAGTCCGAACAGGATGCGGCGGCCGCCTTCGGGCATTTGCAGGATGGTGAGCAGCGTCGTCAGCACGGTCAGGATCAGCGCGCCGATGATGGTGCCGGCGTAGCCGCCGCGGCCGCCGAAGATCGAGGTGCCGCCGATGACGGCGGCCGCCACCGAGGGCAGCACCAGCGGCTCGGCAAGCGACAGCGACGGCGCCTTGATCAGGCCGATATAGAGCAGGCCGGTGATGCCGGCGAGCAGGCTGGAAAGCACGTAGAGCGCGGTGATCACCTGCCAGTAGCGCACGCCGGACAGTCGCGCGGCGCGCTCATTGTCGCCGACGGCGTAGAGCAGGCGGCCGAAGCCGGTGCGGCTCAGCATGAAAACGATCAGCACCGCCACCGGCACGAAAAGAAGAAGCGCGTTGGGAAAACCATAGGTGACGCCCGTGCCGAGCCAGCTGAGAAAGTCGGGGATTTTCGCGCCAGAGGCGATCACCGTGCGCTGGTAGACCTGGAGGAAGCCGGTGCCGATCAGGCTGGTGCCGAGCGTCATGATCAAGGGGTGTACCCGAAACACGCCGACGCCGATGCCGTTGACGAGGCCGATCAGCACCGCCGGCAGCATGGCGATGAGGAATGCCACGGCCGGGTCCTGGTTGACGATCTGGGTCGCCATGATGAAGGCGCTCATCGTCGCCACCGTGCCGACCGAAAGGTCGATGCCGCCGGTCAGCATCGTCATCGTCTGGCATCCCGCAAGGATCGCCAGCGGGATGGCGAATTTTGCCGTGTTGGCAAGCCAGCGCTCGTTGACGATGCCGGGGCGCAGGATCTGCAGGATCACCACAAGAATGATCAGCAGGATGATCAACGGGATGAGCGGCCGGTCCGCCATGAAGCGCTTGACGCGGCGGCCCAGCGAGACGGGCTGGGGCATGATGGCGCTGTCGGTCATGGCGTTGCTCCCACTGGCCGGCCGCGAATGGTGATGAAGGCGCCGAACATGACGACCACCACCATGATCAAGCCCTCGATGATGGCCGTGACATTGGGATCGATGGCGAGCAAGGTCAGGTCGGTGCGCACCAGCCTGAGCACGAAGACGGCGATGATCGGCCCGAGCAGGCCGCCCTTGCCGCCGCCGAGCGCGACGCCGCCCAGCACCACGGCCGCGACGCTGGCGAGCAGATAGGGGCCGGGGATCGGCGCGCCGATGCCGGTGCTCATGGTCAGCGCCAGGCCGCCCATTGCCGCGAACAGGCCGGACAGCGCATAGGCGATGACGCGGGTGCGGGCGACCGGCACGCCGCTGCGGAAGGCAGCAAGTTCGCTGGAGCCGATGGCGTAGATGGACAGGCCGAGGCGCGAGCGCCTCAGCGGAATCCAAATGATGCAAAGGCAGACAACCAGCACCAGCAGCGCCTTGGGCAACCAGGCATCGATGTTGTCGGGCAGGCCCGGTATCGGCACCGTGCCGGATATCATCGCCTTCAGCCATTCGGCTGCCGCGCCGCCCGGCGCGTCGAGCACCAAGAGGGCAGCGCCTTGCAGGACGAACAGCGTGGCCAAAGTGACGACGATGTCGGGGACGCGGGTGACGACGATCAGCAGGCCGTTGACGGCGCCGAGCACGAAGCCCATGGCAAGCACGAAGGGCACGACGAACAGCGCATATTCCTCGCTGGCGCCGTTCATCATCGAGGCGGCGGTCACGCTGGTCAGCGCCATCATGGCGGCGACCGACAGGTCGATGCCGCCGGCGATGACGACAACGGTCTGGGCGGCGACGGCGAAAGCGTAGGGCAGGACCGCCCGCGCCAGCGAGCCGAAATCGCCGCTGCCATAGCCGGGCTGGATCAGCTTGGTGACGATGAACAGGACGATCAGCAAAGCGAAAAGCCCGGCGACCCAGCCCTGGTTGCGCAAGAGGTGGCTCACGATGCGGCCTCCGTATCCGCCCTGACATCGGCAAGGATGCCGATATCGGCCTTGGCGCCACGCGGCAGGCCATAGGCGGCGCGCATCAGCGCCGGCTCGTCGGCCTCTTCGACCGGGAAAGTGTCGACGACGCGGCCGCCGAAGATGACGATGACGCGGTCGCAGACACGCTGCACCTCTTCCATCTCGGATGTGTAGAACAGCACCGACTTGCCTTGGCCGGCGAGCTCGCGCAACAGCTTGTAGATCTCCTGCTTGGTGCCGACATCGATGCCGCGCGTCGGGTCGAAGCAGAGCAGGGTTTTTGCATTCGCCGCGATCCAGCGGGCGATGGTCACCTTCTGCTGGTTGCCGCCGGACAGGCGCTGCACCTCGCCTTGCGCGCGGGTGTCGATCTGCAGCCTGGCGATGGCGCTGGAAACCACCACCTGCTCGCGCCGCATGCGGATCGGGCCCCATTTGCGCAGTGTCGCGCTGAATGGCAGCGCGATGTTCTCGCGCACCGAGCGCTGCATGGCCAGCGCCTCGGTGCGGTCTCCCGGCACATAGGCGAAGCCGGCCTGGATGGCGTCGCTCGGATGCGAGAATTTCGCCGGCGCGCCATCGACCGCGATCGTGCCGGCGGCCGGCCGGATCGAACCGGCAAGGGCTGCGAAAAGTTCGTCCTGGCCCTGGCCCTCGAGCGCGAAGACGCCGACGACCTCGCCATCGGCAAGATCGAAGGAGACATCGTTGAGCTTGGCGCCGAGCTGCAGGTTGCGTACCGAAAGCCGTGGCCGACGATCCTTTGCCGTGGCGGTTTCGGCTGCCATGCGCGCGGCGACGCGGGTCTTTTCGATGCGGGCGCCGAGCATCATCTCGACGATCTTTTCCTCGATGCCCGGTTCGATGTCGACGACGCCGACGGTGGCGCCGTCGCGCAGCACCGTGGCACGGTCGCAAAGCGCCGAGATCTCGACGAAGCGGTGCGAGATGAAGATAACGGAGCGGCCGGCGTCGCCCTGGCGGCGCACGACCCCGAGCACTTTCTCGGCAAGGTTAGCCGGCAAAGCGGCGGTCATCTCGTCGAGCAGCAGCACGTCGGGCTCGACGGCAAGGGCGCGCGCCAGATCGAGCACGCGCAGGATCGCCAGGGGGATATTGCGAGCGGTCTCGCGGATATCGAGGTCGGGAATGCCGAGCTCACGCACCCAGGCGCGAAAGGGCTCGATCGGCGTGCCGGTGAGCCTGAGATTGGACAGGACGTCGAGATCGGGGATCAGCGACGGTTCCTGATAGACCGGCACCAGGCCGGCGCGGCGGGCCGCAGCAGGCGAGCGGACATCGAGCTGCTTGCCGCGGATCAGGATGCGGCCGGCATCGGCGCGGATGGCCCCGGTCAAAATCTTCACCAGCGTCGACTTGCCGGCGCCGTTGGCGCCCATCAGCGCATGGACTTCGCCCGGCAGCACGGA
>JAEKLU010000068.1 GCA_019509685.1 Mesorhizobium sp.
TCACCAGGCCACGCACGATGCGGAAGACGCCGGGGCTGGAAGCAAACACCACCGCCACGAAGATGTTGAGCTGGTTGGGATCGATGTGGACGATGTGCAGCGGGTCCCTGTCGAAGACCAGGCCGAGGTAGATCCAGCCGCCGATGATCAGCGTCAGGCCGAGCAGGATGTAGATCCTATCGGGCCGGTTCTTGTAGCGTGTCCAGAACAGCACGCTGAAAAAGATGATCGGAAACAGGAAAAAGACACCGGCCAGCGCATAGGGGATCGGCGTGTCCATGATGCCCGGCGTCACCAGAAGGTAGAACAACAGGATGACCGGGAAAGCCAGCACGAGATTGGCGAGGAATGACAGCACCGTGTCGATCTTGCCGCCGTAATAGCCCGCCGGCAGGCCGAGCGTGATGCCGACCATCAGCGCGAAGCCGGTTGCCGCCGGCGCGATGATCAGCACGATCTGGCTGCCATAGACCATGCGCGAAAAGACGTCGCGCGCGAGCTTGTCGCCGCCGAACAGGTAGACGAGCCCCGATTGCGGTTCGATGGCGCCGGGCAACGTGTCCTTCATGATCGGAATCTGGCCGAGCGGATCGAAGGGCGAGATGGTCGAGGCGAAGATCGCGGTGAACAGCCAGAACAGGCAGATGAAGACACCCGCTATGCCGACGCCGCTGTCGAACAGCTGGCCGTAGAGCGCCAGCTTCTTCTTGTAGAGGAAGCTCGCCCCCATGACGATGGCGAGCGCGACCCAGACCGGCCAGAAGCGCCAGAGCACTTCGAGGACAATGGTGGAGGCGCCGATATATTGAGCTTGCATGCGCCGTTCCCTCTACTGAACCCGGATGCGCGGATTGAGAAACGCGTAGCCGACATCGGAGATGAGCTGCGTGATCAGGACGATGAACACCGAGACCAGCGAGCAGCCGAGCAGAAGGTCGATGTCGTTGTTGCCGGCCGCCTCGACCAGCGTGTAGCCAAACCCCTGATAGCGAAACATCACCTCGACGATGACGACGCCGGTGAGCAGCCACGGGAACTGTAGCATGATGACCGTGAACGGCGCGATCAGCGCGTTGCGCAACGCATGCTTGACCACCACGCTGTTGAAGGAAAGGCCCTTCAGCCGAGCGGTGCGGATATATTGCTGCGTCATCACCTCGACCATCGAGGCGCGTGTCATGCGCGCGATATAGCCGATGCCGTAGATCGCAAGCGTGATCACCGGCAGGGTGAAATTGTAGAAGGTGATACCCTGGCTGGCGGACGCCGCCGAGCCGTTCAGCCAGCCAAGCCAGGACGCGAAGATGACGGTGAAGATGACGCCAGACACATATTCGGGCGTCGCCGTCGAGGCGATCGAGGCAACGGACAATGTCCGGTCCGTGCGCGACCCTTCGCGCATGCCGGCAAGAATGCCGATGAGCAGCGAGATCGGCACCATCACCACCAGCACCCAGAACATCAGCAGTCCGGTGGCGCCGAGCGCGGGGAACAGCTTGGCCCCGACCGTCGTCTTGAATTTGGTCGAGCAGCCGAAATCACCTTCAAGCACGCCCGAGAATTTCGGCTCGATAGGATCGTTGCAGAAGGAGAAGCGTTGCGTCGTCTTGCCGGTCGCCGGATCGGTGATCGGTTGCTTCGGCAACACGCCCAGCCATTGACCGTAGCGCACGAAGAAGTTCTGCCGGTAGCCATGGTTGACCAGCCAGCTTTCGAGCTGGTCGGCGGGCGTGTGCATCTCGGTCTGGCTGATCGCCAGCTTCTTCAGATTGGGCTCAAGATTGACGAGGAAGAAGACGACCAGCGTCAGGCACAGCATCGTGAGCAGGATCGTGCCGATGCGTCTGGCGATGAATGAGAACATGCGTGCCCCCCTGCCGGTCGGGTTGGGGTCAGATATGGTCAACCCTATGTCGGAAACCTGATGAGGCCCCGCCACCGCTGCAGCCTATGCAACGGCGACGAAGCTGCAAATACGAGGGGCCGTTGCCCCTCGTATTCATCGCGACGGATCACGCCTGATCGAGCCAGACCTTGCCGAAGTCGTGCTCGTAAGTCGGGTGCATCGAGTGGTTCTTCACCTCGGGCTTGATGTTGATGTAGAGCTTGCGCCAGTAGGGCTGGATGATGATGCCGGATTCCTGCAGCATCGTCTCGATGTCCTTCATCACAACCTTGCGCTTCTCCGCATCGGCGATCCCGAGCGCCTCGTTGACCTTCTTGTC
Organism: Mesorhizobium sp.; assembly: GCA_019509685.1. The sequence goes on from JAEKLU010000068.1 coordinate 2,226, forward strand.
AAAGTCCGGATTGGCATAGGCCGTCTCGTTCCAGGCCTCTCCTGTGCGATAGGCGATGGCGATGACCTGGATGCCCAGCGGACGCATGTTCCAGTTGGTTTCCGAGAACGGATACTTCGTCCAGTCGTTCCAGAAGGTCGAGCTCGGCAGCACGGTGCGCTTGACCTTGATGCCGGCCTCGCGCAGCTGGGCCGCGATCGCGTCCGTGGTGTTCTTGTGGTAGTCCTCGTCGTTGCTGATCAGCTCGTGCTCGAAATCGATCACGCCGGCTTCCGTCAGCATCTGCTTGGCCTTGGCGATGTCGCGCTTGATCTCCGGCAGCTTGACGTATTCCGGATGGATCGGCGCGACATGGTGGTTTTCGGCCGGCGTGCCGGCATTGCCGTAGCCGAGCTGCAGCACCACCGAGTTGTCGACCGCCAGGGCCATCGCCTGGCGCACCTTCTGGTCGCCATAAGGCTTGGCGTTGACGTTGAAGCGCGACACCACGGTCGCGGCGGTCACCACTTCCGAGGCAGGCGCGCCGACGCCTTCGATGATCTTGACGTAATCGGCGGTCGTCTCGTGGTTGGTATGGACTTCGCCGGACTCGAAAGCCGAGACGGTCGCTGCCGGATCGGTGCCGTAGTCGATGAACTCGACGCCGTCGAGGAAGGCCTCGCCCTGCCACCATTTGCCGGTCGTGCGGCGCTTGTAGACGACCTTCTGGCCGACATCGTAAGACACGAGCTCGAACGGACCGGTGCCGATCGGGCAGCTCTTGAAGTTGGCGCCCTTCTCGTCGAAGGTCTTGTGGACGATGAGACCCGGATAGTCGCACAGGTTCGGGATGATGGCGATGTCGGGCTTGGTCAGCTTGAGCTTGACCGTCATGTCGTCAACCTTGACGACCGAGCCGTCGCGCAGCTTCTTGGTCTTCTCATCAACGAGGCTGCCGAGGCGGCCCGGCATCGAGTTGCCTTCCGCGCCCTTGTCGGCCCAGCGGGTGAAATTGTAGATCACGTCGTCGGCGGTGAACTTGTCGCCATTGTTCCATTCGACGCCCGGCCGCACATGCAGCGTGTATTCGGTGGCGTCGTCATTGATGTCCCAGCTCGCCAGCAGGTACGGAGCGAACGTGTAATCCTTGGTGTATTTCACCAGCGGTTCGAGCGCCTGGCGCTCCGCGTTGGAGATTTCCGACCAGTCGGCCGTACGCGGATCCTTGGGATCCTTGACCGACATTGCGACCTTGATCACGCCGCCCTTCTTGCCCTGCACGTCCTCGGCTCTGGCCGGGGTCGGAGCGGCGAGACCGAGCATGCCATAGGCCATTGCCGTCGATGCCCCGAAGACGCTGGCCAAAGCCAGGAATTCGCGGCGATCCACCGTGCCCGACTTGGCTTCTTCGGCCATTGCCAGGATGTGGTCCGGAACACGGTCACCGTTGCTTTTATAGATTGCCATGACTAACTCCCATTGTTGGCTTTCCGCCTTTTAACATTCCGCATCCAAACCCTGATGTCAAAGCACCACAAGGTGAGAAAGGAACATGTTAGGGAATGTGCATCTTTGAGCACAACCCGGTTCGCGCGATAACGACAGTCTTGACGCAAATTTGCTAGCGCGCCGCGGATTCGCCAAAAATCGTCACGGGCGATTAAATCAATACATTTTATATGGATAACGGCTTTCTGCCCGCAGCCCGCGCGCCGCGGTGCCGGCGAAACGAGGGCTTCGCACCCTCAATATTCGCGTTCGTAGAACAGGCCGCCCTTGGCTTCGCCGGCGTCGTTGGCCTCGCCGCGCAGCTTGACGCCCTTGCCGACATTGAGGTCGATCGTCGCCTTGCCCGAACCCGGCTTGTCGCCTTTCTGGATGGTCACATAGGTGCGGTCGTTGAGGTATTTGCCGGCCGAGACGGCGGTGCCGCCCTTGTCGTCGGTGGTGACGTCGAGATCGTCGACGCCGATGGCGCTGCGCAGGTTTTCGAGCAGCGAGGTCGAGCCGCCGACGCCCGCCAGCTGCGCGGCGGCTTCGGCGAGCTGCGCAATCTGCAACGGCGACAGGTTGGACATCGAGCGGCCGAAGATCAACTGCGCCAGCACCTCGTCCTCCGGCAGTGCCGGCACCGACGAGAAGGTGAACTTCGGATTGGTCGCCTCGCCCGAAACCACGATGGTGACGGTGGCATCGCTTGTCGTCGTCGTCGCGGTGAGGTTGAGATAAGGCACCAGCGAACCCGAGAAGCCGACCGTGCCCTCGGTGAAGGTCAGCCGCTTGCCAAGGATCGACAGCCGGCCGCGCTGCAAGGTGAAGGTGCCGACGGCCTGCGGCGAGGAGGCCGGCCCGGTCAAGCGCAGCGAGCCGCCGAGCTCGGCGTCGACGCCTCTGCCCTGGATGAAGATCTGGTTCGGCGCGTTGACGGTCACGTCAAGCGACAGGCCGCTGCCGCTGTTGCCGCCGCCGGCGCTCGCCGGGCGCAGCGCCTTGTCCTGCGCCCGCACCGCCGCCGGCGCATTCCGGTGCTTGACGTCGAGCGCCGACAGCGACGCCGGCAGCTTGTCCGGCACGGTGATCACCGTCCTTGCCAGGTTGATGGTGCCGGCGATCGCCGGCGCCGAGACGAGCGGACCTTTGATGGTCAGGTCGCCGCCGAGATTTGCGGTCACCACCCGGCCGTCGGTATAGCGGCCGTCGGTAAGCTTGATCGACAGATCGGCCGGGAAGCCTTGCGCCGGGTTGATGCCGACCGTGCCGCTGGCCGACAGGCTGCCGCGCGTCGACAGCGTGCCGGTCAGGCGGTTGATCCTGGCAACGCCGCCGCCGATCGAAACATCGGCGGCGAGGTCGTTGACCGCAAGCCCGGAACGGGCGTCCACAAGGCGCGCGCCGGACGTGCTCACCGTGCCGCCGATGACCGGCGCGGAGGCCGGGCCGCGCACCTGGAGATTGACGTTGGCGGTGCCGGTCAGCCCCAACCCTTGCGCGGCAAGCTTCGCGGCAAGGAAGGAGAACGGCACCTTGCCGTTGAAGTCGAGGACCAGGGCCGGCGTGCCGGTGGTCGTCACCGAACCGCCGCCCTTGAGGCCGAGACCGGCGCCGTCGCTGATGTTGGCGTCGAAAGCGAGCTTGTTGCCGGCAAAATTTCCCGACGACGACACGTTCATGCCGCCGAGCCCGGCGCCACGCGTCTGCGAGGTCTGCACGCCCGCGGCATCGACGTTGAAGGCGACCGACGGGCTGGCCGGCGCCCCGGCCACCTTGACCGTGCCCGAGATCGAACCGGCGGCATCGAGACCCGGCGAAAAACTGTTGGCGAGCGACACCGGCACGCGGGCGAGATTGGCGTTGATGTCCAGCGCCTGCCCGACCTTGCCGGTCACCGTCGCCGTGCCGCCACCGAGATTGAGCACCAGCCTGTCCAGCGTCGTCGTGCCATTGGCGATGGTCACGGTCGAAGCCTGGGCGATCGCCGCCTTGATGCCCTGCACCGTCGCCTCGCCGGACGACAGCTCGATCGCGGTCGTTCCGTTGGCCACTTTCACGCGGCCGGTCGCCTTGGCCGGGATATTCTTGACTGTCGCGCCGCCGGAAAAGCCGGTCCAGTCGCCGTCGCGTTTGAGGTCTACATCGATACCGGTGATGGCGGTGCCGCCCGAAGTCACGCTCTCGGCGCGAACCGTGCCGGCAATGACCGGCGCGGCCATATAGTTGGCGATCTGTGCGTCGATGGCGACGTTCTTGGCCGACAGATCGCCGCGCTTGATCGCCGCCGTGCTGGCCTTGACCGCGACATTCGGACCGTTGGCGCTCTTGGAGAAAGCAATCGTGCCACGCACGTCGCCTTCGGCCTTTTCCAACGCGAGCGCTGCCAGCGGGCCGATGTCTGGCAGATCGAGCGAGACGGTGCCGACCGGCACGAAGGCCTCGTCGAGCGCCAGATCGCCCGAAATCTTGTTCGGCCCGAGCGACAACAACAGCCCGTTGATCGCGCTCTTGCCGCCGGTGGTGGCGAGCACCGCGCTGCCTTGCAGCGCCTGTCCCGCGACATTGCCGGTAAGCTGCACATTGGCGGCCGGATTGGCGGCATCCGCCTTGCCGGTTGCCGTCAGCTTCAGGCCGGTGATCTCACGCGCCGCGACCGTGAGCCGGTCACTATTGACATCGAGCGACAGATCGGGCGCGGTCGGCGCGCCCTGCGCGTCGAGCGAGAAGGTGATTGCCCCCTTGGCGTCCTTCGACAGCGGTGAAATATCCGCCAAAGCCCCCTTCACCGCGGCGCTGAGCTTGTTGTCGGCGATGCTCGCCTGCCCGTCGGCGGTCAGCGCGCCGGACACAAGCTTGACCGGCCCGACGCTGAGATTGCCCTTGGCATCGCGTTGCGTCGTGGCGCTGAATTGCGTCCGCTCGGCCAGCACGCCGCGCACGCCGGCCGGCAGGGCCGCCGAAAGCACGTCGGCCTTGACGGTGAAATCGACTGAGCCGTCGGCCAGCGAGATGCGGCCGTTGAAGGCGCCGTCCAGCGCGTCGCTCGACGCCGAGCCGCTGTCGATGGTGATCGCATCCGGCGCAAGGCTGCCCGCGACCTTTGCCATGACCTTGCCGGCAACCAAGGGCGCGACGGTCGGATTGTCGAGATCGATCTTGTCGGCCTCGACCGTTCCGGAGATCGGCCCCTTCTTCTCCTTGATGTCGAAAGCGTCCGAATGCAGCGCCAGCGCCAGCCCCTCGACCTTGACGTGGTTGGCCGTGGCGGAGGGCAGCGTCGCGGTAATGTCGAGTCGCGGCGTCGTTCCCTGCCCTTGCGCTTTCACCGAAACCGTCTGCAGCTCCAGCGCGACCGGGCTGTCGGGGGTGCCGAACTTCAGCGGCAGGCTCGGCCCATTGGAGGCAAGGTCGAGCGCGAAATCGCTGGCGCCGTTCGGGTTGATGGTGCCGGTTGCCGTGCCGGAAATCTTGTCGCCCGACAATGTCGCCTTGTCGATGACGAGGCCGCCGGCGGTCGTGACGCTGCCCGCGGCATCGAGATTGAGCGGCCCCAGCCCCGCCTGCCGCGTCTGGCTGGTCTCGGCGTCCGCGATTTGCGCGTTGAACTGGACATCAGGATTGGACGAGGCGCCCGTCACATGCGCCGCGCCGTTCAATGTTCCGGCTGCATCGAGGCCAGGCACGAATTCATTGGCAAGGGCCGCCGGCAAATTGGCGACTTTGGCCGACAGGTCAAGCGCCTGGCCGGCTTTGCCGGCGCGCCCGCTGGCGGTCGCCGGAATGCCGGCCACAGTCGCGCCGCCGGCAAAATTGGTCCAGTCGCCGTCGCGCTTGAGGTCGATGCCGATGCCGCTGACCACGGTCGAGCCCGACGTCACGCTGTCGGCCTTGATCGTGCCTGAGATCGCCGGACCCTTGAGATAATTGGCGATCAGCGCGTTGACGGTGATGGTCTTTGCCGCCAGATCGCCGCGCGCGATCGACCCGCTGGTCGCATTGATGGTGACGGTCGGCGCCTCGCCATCCTTGGCAAAAGCAATCGTGCCGTTGATGTCGCCCGTCGCATTCTGGTTGCCGAGCGCCGCCAGCGGTCCGATGTCGGGCACGGCGAGCGTCAGCGTGCCGAGCGGCAGGAACTGGCCGTCAAGCGCAAGATCGCCCGACACCTTGTTGTCGCCGAGCGACAGGCTGAGCCCCTTTATCGAGCGATTGCCGCCCGTCGTGACCAGCGACGCCCTGATATCGAGCGGCTGCTCCTCGGCGCTGCCGGTCAGCGCTATATCGGCCGACGGATTGACGATGTCGGCCTTGCCCTTGGCCGAGAACTTGATGTCCTTCACTGTCCGGCCGGCCGCCGTCAGGCTGGCGCTGTCGGCCGA
>JAEKLU010000103.1 GCA_019509685.1 Mesorhizobium sp.
CGAGCAGCATCTTGGTATAGGGGTGCTGCGTCTTGGCAAAGAGCGCCTCAGCGTCACCCTCCTCCACCACCTCGCCCTGGCGCATGACATAGACGCGGTCGGCGAAGCGACGCACGATGCCGAGATCGTGGGTGATGAAGACGATCGCCATGCCGAGCTTGCGCTGCAGCTCGGCAAGCAGCACCAGGATCTGCGCCTGGATGGTCACGTCGAGCGCCGTCGTCGGCTCGTCGGCGATCAATATGTCGGGATCGTTGGCCAAGGCCATGGCGATCATGACGCGCTGGCGCTGGCCGCCCGACATTTCGTGCGGGTAGGATTTCATCCGCCGCTCGGGGTCGGGAATGTGCACCAGTCGCAAAAGCTTCAACGCCTCTTCCCTGGCCGCCGGCCCGTTCAGCCCACGATGGCGGCGGATCGGCTCGATCAGCTGGTTGCCGATGGTGTAGAGCGGATCGAGCGAGGTCATCGGCTCCTGGAAGATCATGCTGATCTTGCGGCCGCGCACCTTGTTGAGCTCGCTCTTCGACATCGTCAAAAGGTTCTGGCCGCGATAGTCGACATGGCCGGTCGCCTCGCCATTGGAGGACAGCAGGCTCATCGCCGCCATCATCGTCTGGCTCTTGCCGGAACCGGATTCGCCGACGACGGCGACCGTCTCGCCGGCGTTGACCTTGATGTTGATGCCTTTGACCGCCTCGACGGTGCCGTCGAGGGTCTGGAAGCGGACGCGCAGGTCCTTGACGCTGAGGATCGTTTCGGCGGCCATGTCAGCGATCCTTCGGGTCTAAAGCGTCGCGCAGTCCGTCGCCGACGAAGTTCAGCGCGAACAGTGTCGAGACGAGGAAGAAGGCCGGGAACAGCAGCAGCCAGTTGGCATAGCCGATGTTCTTGGCGCCGACCGAGATCAGCACGCCCCAGCTGGTCATCGGCTCCTGCACGCCGAGACCGAGGAAGGAGAGGAAGCTCTCCAGGATGATGACCTGCGGCACCAGCAGCGTCATGTAGATGACGACCGGCCCGAGCAGGTTAGGGATGACGTGGCGCAGCAGAATGCCGCGCTGGCCGACGCCCATCGCCTCGGCCGCCTGGACATATTCCTGGCGGCGGATGGACAGCGCCTGGCCGCGCACGATGCGCGCCATGTCGAGCCACAGCACAGCGCCGACCGCCAGGAACATCAGCACGAAGTTGCGGCCGAAGAACACCACCAGCATGATGACGAAGAAGATGAAGGGCAGCGAATAAAGCACATCGACGATGCGCATCATCACCTCGTCGACCCTGCCGCCGGCAAAGCCGGCCGTCGCGCCATAGATGACGCCGATGACGCCGGCGACGACGCCGGCAAGAAGGCCGATGGCCAGCGAGATGCGGCCGGCCATCAGCGTGCGCGATAAGAGGTCGCGCCCGGTGTTGTCGGTGCCGAAGTAGAAATATTGCTGCTTGACGGCCGAGCTCATCGTCACTTCGAGCCCGTCCGGCGACTTGCTCTCGATCCTGGTGTCGTCGAAGGCGTCGGAGCGGTCGAGATAGCGCACGTTGCGGTCGTCGACCGGCTTCGTGGACTTTACGGTGACGATGACCCGATTGCCCTCCTGATGCCATTCCTTGACGTCGACACGCATGCGCTTGACGGCGTCGGTCAACGCGCCCTGGATCATCTCCGGTTTAGGGTAGGCCGACAGGCTCGGCGGCATGCGGACATAGTCGCCATAGATGGTCGTGTATTCATGCGGCACGACCCACGGGCCGAAGATGCTGATGATTGCGATCAGCATCAGGTAATAGAGGCTGAACATGGCGGCGCGGTTGCGCTTCAGCCGCGCCCAGGCATTGCCCCAGGCCGAGCGGCCGACGATCGGTTCGGGAACGACGACAGCAAGATCAGTCATAACGCACCCTCGGATCGACGACCGCATAGAGGACATCGACGATCAGGTTGAAGACGATGGTGAAGAGCGCGATCACCACCACAGTGCCCATGACCAGCGTGTAGTCGCGGTTGAGCGCGGCGTCGACGAAGTAGCGGCCGACGCCGGGAATGGAAAAGATCGTCTCGACGATGATCGAGCCGGTGAGCAGGGCCGCGGCCGCCGGACCGGTGAAGGAGACGATCGGCAGGATGGCGCCGCGCAGCGCGTGCTTGACCACAACCGACCAGTCCGACAGGCCGAGCGCGCGGGCGGTGCGGATGTGGTGCGAGCGCAGGCTCTCGATCATCGAGCCACGCATCAGCCGGGCGACGATGGCGATCTGCGGCAGGGCCAGCGTCAGCACCGGGCCGACTTTGTTGATCAGCGCGCCGTCGCCCCAGCCGCCGATCGGCAGCAGCTTCCAGGAGAGACCGAAGACGAGCTGGATCACCGGCGCGATGACGAAAGTGGGAATGGTGCTGCCGGCGGTGGCGAGCGCAATCACCGAATAGTCGCCGATCTTGTTCTGGTTGAGCGCGGCGATCGTGCCCAGGATGCTGCCAAGCAGCAGCGCCAATATCAGCGCCGAAGTACCGATCTGGATCGAGATCGGCAGGCCCTTGGCGAACAGCTCGGTGACGGTGAAATCCGGTAAGTTGTAGCTCGGCCCGAAACTGCCGCGCAAAAGATTGCCGAGATAGTGGACATATTGCAGCCAGAGCGGATCGTTGAGGCCGAACTGGGCTTCGAGATTGGCCTTGATCTCGGGGCTCAAGCCCCGCTCCTGGTTGAACGGGCCGCCTGGCGCGACGCGGATCAGGAAGAACGCCACCGTCACGATGACGAACAGCGTCGGAATGGCGGTCAACAGCCGCCGGAAGACATAACGCAGCATCGGCGCCCCGCTTCAGCCAGGGCGACGGCTCTCCAGACGAAGATCCGCGGCGCTGGCATCTCTGATCTTCGCACCCGGCCCGCCGGAATCAAATCCGACTTTCGGCCCGGTACGCCGACAAACCGCGCCGCCGCCCCCGAAATGGAGCGGCGGCACGGCCAAGGTTGCTTATCAGTCCTTGGAGATGAAGCGGGACGGATGGATGTCCATGACATTGTCGTCGAAGCCATGCACCTTCGAGGAAACGATGTCGTGGAAGCTGTAGTAGAGCAGAGGGATCTCGCCGACATCGTCGACGAGGATGCGCTCGGCCTCGGCGAGGTCCTTCATGCGCTCCTCCGGCTTGCCGCCGGCGGCTGCCGCCTTGTCCATCGCGGCCTCAAAGGCCTTGCTGTCGTAGCTCGAGTAGTTGTTGCCGCTCGCCTTGCGCGAGATGCCGAGGAAGGTCTCCGGGTCCTTGTAGTCGGCGATCCAGGCAGCGCGGGCAACGTCGTAGTTGCCCTTCTGCTCGAGGAAGCCGTAGTGGGTCTTGGTGTCGGTATTGAGCAGCGTCACCTCGACGCCGAGCGGCTTAAGCTGTTCCTGGATGGCGACAGCGGTGTTCTTGTGGTTCTCCGAGGTGTTGTAGCGGATCTCCATCTTCAACGGGTGCTCGGGCGTGTAGCCGAGTTTCTCCAGGATCTTCTTGGCCGCGTCCTCGCGGTCGATTTGCGGCATGTCGGCGTATTTGGCCACTGCCGGCGTGTAGCCCTCAATGCCCGGAGGCACCATCGAATAGCCGGGCAGCATCGAATTTTGCCAGACTTTTTCCGCCAGGAAGTCGCGATCTATCGCCATCGAGATGGCGTTGCGCAGCTCGACATTGTCCCACGGCGCCTTGTCGGTCTTGATCGCAAAATAGTAGGTGCCGAGATACGGCCCGACGCGTACCTGGTCGCCGAATTTGGTTTTGAGATCGGCAAGCTGTTCGGTCGGCAGGTCACCGTAGCTGTCGAGTTCGCCAGCCTCGAAGCGCTTCATCGCCGACGAGCGATCCTCGGTCGGGATGTAGTTGACCACGTCGAGCTTGACGCTCGCGGCGTCCCAGAATTTCGGATTCTTGGCCAATTTCATATGGTCGTTGGGAACCCACTCCGCCAGCGTGTAGGCGCCGTTGGAGACCAGTTTGCCCGGCTTGATCCAGTCGGCGCCGAGTTTGTCTATGGAAGCCTTGCTGACCGGATAGGTCGCCTGGTGGGTCAACATCTCCAGGAAGTAGGGCGTCGGAGCCTTCAGCGTGACTTCAAGCGTGTTGGCGTCGACCGCCTTGACGCCCATATCCTCGGCCTTGCCTTTCTTGGTGTTGAAGTCCTCGGCGCCCTTCACCGGATAGAGCATCGAAGCGTATTCCGCGGCGGTGGCCGGATCTTCCAGCCGATGGAACGAATAGACGAAGTCGTCCGCCGTCACCGGGCTGCCATCCGACCAGAGGCCGTCCTTGCGCAGCTTGAAAGTGTAGACAGTGCCGTCGTCGGACACCGTCCAGCTTTCGGCGGCGCCGGGGATGAGGTTCGTCTTCTGGTCATGCATGACGAGGCCCTGGAACAGGTCGCGTATGATATCGGCTTCGTAGGTCGTCGACGTCTTGTGCGGATCGACCGTCTCCGCCTCGGCGGCGCTACCGCGGTTGTAGACGGTTTCGGCGTAAGCGTGCGTGTAGAAGGTACCCGTGGCCAGAGCCATGGTGGCGGCGAACACCGTCGCCTTCAGCATGTTTTTCAGCATGAAGTTTCTCCCTGTCGGCGCGGCCCCTCAGCCACGCCTTTTTGAGTGTTGACGCATTGGAACCGTTAAACGGCCCCTTTCAAGCGTGCCGCCGGTCCCTTCCGGCAGCTGGTGGCAGGAGACTAGACAGAGGAGTATTTTATTTCAACCATTGCCTGCTTGACGCTAAGTGAGCGCACCTTTGCTAAAACAGCGAAATCTAACGCTCACAGCTTCAATTCAACTTGCTGCACCTGCCGGTTGTTCAATGCGTTTTCTGTTTTTGCAGCCGGGTCTTGGCATTCTCAGCTCATGCTGAAGAACCGGAAAACCCTCGTTTCTTGGTCTCGCTTCCGAGCCGACACGGCGGCCACGTCGGCGGTCGAATTCGCCATGCTGGCGCCGATCTTCATCGTGCTTCTGCTCGGAATGGTTGCATACGGCATCTATTTCGGCGCCAGCCATTCGGTGCAGCAGATCGCCGCCGACGCGGCGCGGACGGCGATCGCCGGGCTGAACCAGACGGAACGGCAAGCGCTGGTGACCGACTTTGTCACAAATGACGTCGCGGGCTACCCGTTCGTCGATCCCACCAAGCTGACAATCAGCGCGCAGGACAGCGCCGTCGACGGCAGCCAGTTCGTCGTCTCGGTCACTTACGATGCGCGCAACCTGCCGATCTGGAACCTGTTCCGGAACCTGCCGCTGCCGGGCACGACGATCCAGCGCCAGTCGACGATCCGTGTCGGAGGAATTTGATGCGTATCAAGGGGGGATTTATGGGGGCAACCCGGCGGCTGCTTGCCGACCGGAGCGCCAATTTCGCCGTCATGACAGCGTTGTGCACGCCTGTGGCGCTGGCCCTGACTGCTTTCGCGGTCGACGAAGGCGCGCTTTATAACGAGCGCCGCGCCGCGCAGTCGATCGTCGACATCGCCGCGATCACCGCGGCGAACAACATCAGCAACGCCCAGCAAGCGGTGCTGACCGCGCTGAGCGACAATGGCATCAACTCCGTCGCCGTCCAGCAATCGGGCACGACGATCGCGCCGACCGCAACCAAGGCCGTCGTCCAGGTCACACCAGGGCGCTATACCGGTCTGACCACCGTTGCCACCGGCAGCCGCTTCCAGGCGGGGCAGTTGCCCTACAACGCCGTCCAGGTGTCGCTGAAGAAGCAAGGCACGCTCTATTTCGCTGCCTCCATGATGAGCCCGCCGACGATCGGCACAAGCGCCATCGCCAGCGCGCAGCCACAAGCGGCCTTTTCGGTCGGCTCGCGGCTCGCCAGCCTCAATGGCGGCATTCTCAACGCGCTTCTCGGCGGCCTTCTGGGCGGCAACATCTCGCTGAGCGTGATGGACTATAATTCGCTGATCTCAGCCGATATCGACGTTCTTTCCTTCACCGATGCGTTGGCGACGCAATTGCATCTGACCGGGGTTTCCTACAACGACGTGCTCGCCTCGAAGGCAACGGTCGGGCAGATCGCCACGGCCATGGCCAATGTTCCCGGGCTTGGCAACACGGCCAAGGTAGCCTTGCAGACCATGGCCTCCAGCGCCACCAACACCGTCAAGATTCCGCTCAGCACCCTTGTCGACCTCGGGTCGGTCGGCAATCTCGGCATCGGGCAGAAGCCGCCGGGGCTCACCGTGGCGGCGAGCGCGCTCAGCATGCTGACGGCGGCCGCCGGTCTTGCCAATGGCACCAATCAGGTCGCCGTCAACCTCGGCGCCACGATACCGGGGCTGTTGTCGACAACGGTTTCGATCGCCATCGGCGAGCCGCCACAATCCACGCCCTGGCTGGCAGTGGGGGAATTGGGAACTGTGGTTCGCACCGCGCAGACGCGCATCAAGATCAATGCCAGCGTCGGGCTCGGCAATTCCAATCTCGGCGGCGGCATCAGCCTGCTCGCGGTCAACCTGCCGCTCAACATCGAGATCGCCTACGCCGAGGCCAAGCTGACCGACATCACCTGTCCGACCGGCCCATCCAGCATCCAGGTTACGATCGCCGCTCAACCGGGCGTGGTTGCGGCGCATCTGGCCAACAGCAACGCCACCGGTTTCGCCGACTTCACCAAGCCGCAATCCTTCTCCGATGCGGAAATCGCGGATGTCAGCCTGAAGCTGCTGCTGATCAACCTCAGTCTCATACAGATCAACGGTTCGTCTTACTTCAACATCACCAACATGACGCCCACCAACCTGACCTTCAACGCCACCGATATCGCCAACAAGGCGATCAAGACGGTGTCGACCAAGAACCTGACGCAGTCGCTCACCACCTCGCTGGTCAACAATTTGTCGCTGACGGTCACGGCGCTGGGTCTCGGCATCGATCTCACCGCGCTTCTGGGGACGGTGAAGCCGGCGGTGGTTACCGTTCTCGACGGTGTGACCGCGCCGGTCGACAGCCTCGTCTACAACCTGCTCGGCGCGCTTGGCGTGCGTGTCGGCGAGGCCGACGTGCGGGTGACAGGCGCGACCTGCGGACGCTCGGTCCTCGTCCAATAAGCCCGGCCGCCGACGAGGTTAGGCAACCCTTCCGATGAAGCAGCCCAAGGGCGGCAGCGCTAGCGTGGCCTCTTCGAGGACACCGGCAAGGACGCCGGAGCTATCGATCTCAAGCGCGACCAGCTCGACATCGGCAAGCTCCGGCGGCAGCGTCCAGGCCGCCTGATCGCCGGCGAAGTTGAAGACGCAGACCAGCTTCTCGCCATCACCCTCGCGAATGAAGGCCAGCACGTCGCCCTCCGCCTCGAGAAACCGGATGGAGCCGATGGTCAGCGCCGGATGGCGCTTGCGCAAGGCCAGCACCGAGCGATAGGCCGACAGCACCGAATGGTCCTCGCCATTCTCGACATCGACGGC
>JAEKLU010000369.1 GCA_019509685.1 Mesorhizobium sp.
AAGGCGAGCCCCGCCAGCTCGGACAGCACCGTGACCTCAGCCTCGTCCGTGGCCGGCGAAGCGGCGGAGGACGTCTCGGTTGTGGTGGCACCATCGATCATGGCTTGATTAGAACAAAATAGGAACGTTCAGGCAAGCAGATTCGTATCGGCCGTTGGCGGGCGCCATGAGGCGACCGGCCCGGACGCGCGATGCCCGAGCGGCGAAATTCATGCCGTCGCCGAATTTCCAACTCGGTTCGACTTGTTCCGGCCCGACTACTCGGGCGGGTGGAATCTGCCTTGCAACAAGACGGTCGCGACCGGCTCAAGCGGATTGGCGATCCGGCTTTCCAGGATCTCGATGAGCTTGTGCCCGACGTCTGCGATGTCGACCGAATGAACGCCGATCTTCGCCGGCAGGAAGCGCGCCAGACGCGTGTTGTCGCGGGTGACGATGTGGACGTCGCGGCCCGGCACAAGACCCCGCCTGCCGAGAGCGTGCAACGCTCCAAGCAGGCCCAGTTCGTTGGCGCATGCCACGCCCGTCGGCGGGTCTGACGACGCCAGCAGGCGATCGAACCAGGCTGCGCTCGATTCCATCGTGAAGGTGCCGTGGCCGATCAGCGCCTGGTCGATCGGAATACCGGCCTCGGCCATCGCCCTTCCGTAGCCTGCGAGACGCATGGCGCTCGCCTGATCCTCCGGCACGAGAAGCTGCAGCGCAATGCGCCGACAGCCTTTGTCCATGAGCCGTCGGGCCGCATCGTAGGCGATCTGCTCATTGTCGATATCGACATAAGGATAGGCGAGGTCCAGGTCGGTTCTTCCGAACGCGACGAACGGGATGCGTTGATCCAGCAGCAGCCTGACGCGCGGATCACCCGAGACCATGCGCGTGATGATCAGGCCGTCCGCGCTGCGCGCTTGAAGCAAACGCTGCACGCTTTCGACAGGGTCATCGTCGGGCGTGGTGGAATAGATCGACAGACTATAACCCCTCTGCCGTGCCGCCAGCGTCATGCCTTCGATCAAGGGAAGCTTCAGCAGATCGGACAGGTAGTCTCTCGTCTCCATCGGGAGTACTGCCGTCAGCGTCTGGGTTTTTCCGGTCTTCAGCGCGCGACCATGATGATTCGGCACATAGCCGACCCGTCTCGCCACCTCCTTGACTCGCTCTATGGTCGAGAGATGCACTTCCGGCCCGTCCTTCAGAGCGCGGGATACGGTGGTCACCGAGAGGGAAAGTTCCGCCGCGATCTGTTTCAGATTGGCCATGCCGCCGGACTTCATCTGCGAGAGCGCCGGCTGATTTGCCGGGCATCGCAACGGTACCGGATTCGACATATCGGGTAAAATCCAAGCTCACCAAACCGACGGACCTATCCGACAGCAGCTTGACTCTGGACCGTTTTGCGGCAATCGTAACGTTACGATTTTCAAAAAGCTCGTCATATCGGCGTTTTTTAACCCGGGGTAAGGAGAACCCATGTCTCGGCTACTGCGCGTTTCCCTGGCAGCGATCGCAGTCACGGTTGCCTTGCCCGTCTCCGCCCAAACAATCACCATCACGACCGCAGGTGGCGATTATGGCAACGCCATGAAGGAAGCCATGTGGGGCCCTGCTGCCAAAGAGCTTGGCTATGATGTCCGCGAGGAGACCCTCAGCGACGGCCTCGCCGGCGTGAAGATGCAGGTCACCTCGGGCGCGGTCACGACCGACGTCATTCACCTGGGCTCACCGGAAGGCGCGCAGGCCGCCGCGCAATCGCTGCTGGAGCCTCTCGACTTCAAGATCATCGACCCGAACTCCGTGCCGGTCGGCGCGAAGTCCGACTACTGCTATCCGTTCGACTCCTACGGCACCGTCATGTCGTGGAACACCAAGACCTTTGGCGAGAACCCGCCGAAGACATGGGCGGAGTTCTGGGATGTCGGCAAATTCGCCGGCCGCCGGGCGCTGCGCGCCAACGCGCAGGATTCGATCGAGATCGCGCTGCTCTCCGATGGCGTGGCCCCGGCGGACGTCTATGCCGTGCTCAGCACGCCGGAGGGTCTGGATCGCGCGATCAAGCGGCTCGAGGCGATCAAACCAGATGTCTCCGTGTGGTGGACCTCGGGAGCTCAGTCGGCGCAGCTGCTGAAAGACGGTGAGGC
>JAEKLU010000104.1 GCA_019509685.1 Mesorhizobium sp.
CCGGCCTTGATGTGGCGCCCGTCGAGGGCGGCGACCAGTGTTGTTTTCTCGTTCTCGGCACTTTGCCGACGCAGCGCGTCGGGCTCGCCCTGCGGCGCGCGGCCATAGACATGCAGCCCGTCCTTGACGGCGAAATCCTTGAGATCGCAGAGCCAGGCGTCGATGCGGCGCAGCGCTTCGTCGGGTGCGTCGGTGCCGGCAACGCCGGCTTCGGTCGCCAGGCCGGACTTCTGCGCGGTCTCGACAATGAGCCTGGCCAGCCGATCGCGGCGGCGGCGATCAAGGCCGTCGGCCTGAGCGTATTCGTCGACCAGCCTTTCGAGCCGCTGCTGCGTCTCGTCGAGGCCGGCGCCGGTCAGCGGCGGCGGCAGATGGCCAAGCGTAACGGCGGCAATGCGGCGCTTGGCTTGTGCTGCTTCGCCCGGATTGGAAACGATGAAGGGATAGATGACCGGCAGCGAGCCGGTGACGATCTCGGGGAAGCAGGCGCCGGAGAGGGCGACGGTCTTACCCGGCAGCCATTCCAGCGTGCCGTGAGCGCCGACATGGATGATGGCATGCACGCCGAGCGATTTTTGCAGCCAGAGGCCGAAGGCGAGGAGGGCGTGGCGAGGAGGAAGGGTCGGGTCGTGGTAGTCGGCGCGGCGGTCGGCCGAGCGGCCGCGATCGGGGGCGAGCGCCACGGTGACGTTGCCGAAGGTCGCGGCGCGGAAGGGGAAGTGCGGTGAGGTCGGCGCTTGAGCCCCCCTCTCTGCCCTGCCGGGCATCTCCCCCTCAAGGGGGGAGATTAGCAGTTTCGCCGACGGCGCTCCACTTACAGCGTTGGAGATTGGTGAAGGCAGAGATGAGGGCCTGATCTCCCCCCCCGAGGGGGAGATGTCCGGCAGGACAGAGAGGGGGGTCTCGCGCGAACCTATCCCTTCCGGCTGCCCCCACGCTGCCTCTACTGCGCCACGTGCTGCCCCTGGGAGTTCGGTCGAAAGATCCAAGTAGTCCTGTAAGCCAAGGCCATGCCCTGCCTTCTCCAGAGCATCCAGCAACTTCCGCGGCGTTTGCGGAATCCCATCAACCGCATAGCCCTGTTCCTTCAGGTCATGCAGCATCGCCAGCACGCTGGATGGCACATCGAGGCCAACCGCGTAGCCGGTCCGTCCGGGCGCGCTCGGATAGTCGGGAATCAGGATCGCCAGCTTGCGCTTGGACCGTTCCGTCTTTTGCAGGCGAATGAACGCCGCGACCCGCCTGGCGACCTGCGCCACGCGATCAGCTTCCGGACGATTGGCGAAGGCGCGGAAGGCCAGCGCCGGATCGGTCTCGATCTCGCCCTTGAAGGAGATTGCACCGGCGAGGATACGGCCGTCGAGCTCCGGCAGCACAACATGCATGGCGAGATCGGCCGGCGCCAGGCCGCGCTGGTTGTTCTCCCACACCTCGCGCCTCGTCGTGGCGACGATGACCTGGAAAACCGGCACGCCGGCGCGGTCGAACAGGGTTTCGACGCCAGGTTCGGCGCCTGAGGCGAAGGCGGTCGCGGTGATGATGGCGGCCGGTTTCAGGGATGCGATGGCGTCCTCGACGAAGGCGAGCGACGTCGGGTCTTTCAGGCTGGAGACGAAGATCGGGACTGGGGCCAGGCCGCACTGACGGAGCGCTTCGACGAGTGCGTCGATGGGCGCGACGTCCGCGGCGAGGAGCATCGAGCGATAGAAGAGGATGGGTACAATGGAGACGCTGACATTGTCGGCGTCGAGTTCGCCAACGCCCGATGGCTTTCCGACAACTCCCAGCCCCGGCTCATAATATCCCGACTTCGGCACCGCCACCGGTCCCGCCACCGTCGGCACCGCCACCGGTCCCGCCACCGCCGCAGCCGATCCAGCCAAGCGCGCCAGCCGCTGCATCAGTGCGCTCATATTTGCCGGGCCGCCCTCGCGGAAATAGCCGAGCAAGGCGTCCAGCTCGGCGCGGGGCAGCGTCGAGGCCTCGATCAGCCTTTGATCCTCGTCATGGCTTTCACCGGGCAGCAGCACGAGCTTGATGCCGCGTTCGCGCGCCACCGCCGCGAGCTGGTCGCAGCCGTAGCGCCACCAGTCGTAGCCGCCCAGGATGCGGATAAGGATGACCTTGGCGTGGCGGGCGACGCTGTCGATCCATAGATCGACGGACATCGGATGGCGCAGGTCGCGTAGCGCCGCCAGCCGCATCGAGGGCAAGCGGGCGGCGTCGGCTTTCCATGCCACCGCCAGGCCGGCGAGGTCGCTGTCGGTGAAGGACAGGGCCAAGATATCCGCCGGCGTCTGCCGCAGATCGACCGGCTCGGCGAGATCGTCGAGCGAGGCGGAGCTGGTGGTCAGTATGTGCATTTCGCCCCTAGGTCGGTTGGCGTCAGCCGGCGAGTATAGCCTCGATCGCCGGGCGGTTCAGCCCCTTGAGGCCGATGACGACGAGACGCGAGCGGCGGTCGTCCTCGGCGGTCCAGGCGCGGTCATAGTAATGGTTGACGCGCGGGCCGACGGCCTGCAGCAAAAGCCGCATCGGCTTGCCGCCGACTTCGACGAAACCTTTGACGCGCAACACGTTTTCCTGTTCGGCGGCGGTGGCGACACGCTTTGCCAGCTCGTCCGGATTGGCGATCGACGGGATGTCGACGATGAAGGTGTCGAAATCGTCATGCTCGTGGTCGAAAGCGCCGTCATGATGCGATTTGCGGTTCTCGATGTCGTCCTCGACGGCGAGGCCGAGACCGAGCAGCACCGAGGGATCGACCTTGCCATGCGATGTCGGCACGATCTTCACGGCGCGGGCGGAGTGTTCGCCAATGATGGCGTTGGCGCGGGCCGAGCCGGCGGCGTCCATCAGGTCGTTTTTCGAGAGAATGATGAGGTCGGCGCAGGCGATCTGGTCCTCGAAGACTTCCTCGACCGGGTCGTCGTGGTCGAGGCTGTCGTCCTGGGCGCGCTGCGCCTGTAAAGCATCCATGTCGTTGGCGACGCGGCCTTCGGCGAGCGCCGGGCCATCGACCACGGCAATGACGCCGTCGACGGTCACCCGGCTCTTCACCGTCGGCCACTGGAATGCCTGGACCAGCGGCTTCGGCAAAGCGAGGCCGGAGGTCTCGATCAGGATGTGGTCGACCTTGGGGGTGAGCGCCAGGATCTGGTCGAGCGCCGGCACGAAATCGTCGGCCACGGTGCAGCAGATGCAGCCATTGGCCAGTTCGACGATGTTTTCCTCCGGGCAGGTGTCGATGCCGCAGCCTTTGAGGATTTCGCCGTCGATGCCGATGTCACCGAACTCGTTGACGATGATGGCGATGCGCTTGCCGCCGGCGTTCTCCAGCAGGTGGCGGACCAGCGTCGTCTTGCCTGCGCCGAGGAAGCCGGTGACGACGGTGCAGGGAATACGGGAAACGGAAGCGTTCATGGTCAGTCCTTCAGCATATCGAGGGGAGGGATGCGGGCAACAAGGCCGCGCTTGAGGGAATCAGGGCGGCCGCGCCAGGGGATCAGGCCGTCCTGCGAGGTCGCGAAGAGCTTTGCGCCGGCGACAAGGTCAGCGCCGCTGGTCGCGGCCAGGTCGCCGAAAACATAGCTCCAGCAGCCGTCGCGCAGGATCGCGGCGCTCAGCCGGCGCTTGCAATTGCCGAGGCATTCGACCGTGCGGATGCGGATGTTGTCATCGGCTGCGGCGCGGCGGGTGTCATCGGCCAGCAATTCGCCGGCGCGGGGGTGGGCATCGGAGCCGGCCTCATTGCGGCAGGAAGCGCAGACGATGACCGTCACGCCGGCCAAAGCGTCGCCCTCGTCGGACGAATTATCCGCTGGGCCAGCCGAAAAACTGCCGTTGTGGTCCAAAAAGCCGGGCTCCTTGCCCGGAAACCCGCCGGGCGATCGGATTGTTCTGTCGCAGACGGCAGGTCTCCTGGCTCGCGGATCATCGCCTTGGTTAGCCGCCTTCCCGGGAATTCCCAGTGGCTTTCGGCCTTGGCTCATCGCTTACAGTTGCGGGGACAGCCGCGGATTTGGGTTTTTGTCCCGCACCGCATTCCCTCTTGGCCCTTGCCGTTGCGGGCAAGGGACCGTCTGGAGGGATTTAGGCTTTTGCAGGCAGCGGTGTCAACGCGCGGTTACGACGCTGAAAGGTCGGCCAGTGGCTGCCCGAGGTCGCCCGCTGGCGTCACTTCGATGTGCTCCAAGCCGAGCCAGGCCTGCATCTGCTTCAATTCCTCGAAAAGCTGGGCGGCTGTCTCCGGCGGCGCTTCAGGCTCGGCATAGGCGGCATGGACGCGCAGCACACCCGCTGGACGGTCGGCTTTGAGGTCGACGCGGGCGACGATCGTGTCGCCGAGCAGGAAAGGCAGCACGTAATAGCCGTATTGGCGCTTGTCGGCAGGCGTGTAGATTTCGATGCGATAGCGGAAATTGAAAAGCCGCTCCGAGCGCGACCGTTCGAAAACGACGGGATCGAACGGCGCAAGCAAGGCGCGCGCCTCGATGCGGCGGGGAAAACGGGCGTCCTTGTGCAGATAAGCGGTCCTGTCCCAGCCTTCGACGCTTACGGGCAGCAACTCGCCCATTTCGACCAGTTCCTCGATGCGGTCCTTGGTGTCGCCGGGCGCCAGGCGAAAATAGTCGCGCAGGTCGCCATAGGTGGCGACGCCGTGGGCGCGGGCGGAAATGCGCAGCAATTCGCGATGCGCGTCCTCGACGGAAGGGACAGGCAGATCAAGGACAGCCTGCGGCAAAACGCGCTCCGGCAAGTCGTAATAGCGCTCGAAGCCGCGCCGGTAGGCGGTGGTGATGCGGCCAGCCCAGAACAGCCATTCGAAAGCGTGCTTGGCCTCGCTCCAGCCCCACCAGCCGCCGTTGCCCTTGTGGCCTTCTATGTCGGAAGCAGCGGTCGGCCCGCGTTCGGCGACTTGCTTATAGATTTCATCGATCATCCCGGTCCGCTCGCGTCCCCATTTGGCGAGGCCGAGATACATTTCGCCGCCCTGTTCGGCGCGCTGCATGCGCCAGCGCATCAGCGGCCAGGTCTCGACCGGCAGGAAGGACGCTTCATGCGCCCAGTATTCGAACACGGTGCGCTTGCGGGTGACGGCGGCGTTGTCGAGCAGCGCGAGCGGATAGGGGCCAAGGCGCGAATAGAGCGGCATATAGTGCGCGCGCACCACGGCGCTGACGGAATCGATCTGCAGCAAGCCGGTGCGGGAAAGCACGCGGGCAAGGTGTCGCCGATCGGGTGTGCCGCCGGGCCGCGGGTCGGTGAAACCCTGCGCGCCGAGCGCGATGCGCCGGGCCATAGGAAGCGAAATCTTGTCCTTCATCGAGGCGACCTTGCCCTGATCGTTTGCCGGATTTTTAGCCGGTGATTCCGGTGATGCTAGCAGGCAAATGGCGGGAGATGTGTCAGGAGACAGAAGTGGAGTAAAAAGAGAAGGAAATCAAACAGGAGCGGATCGGACCAGTTTCCTCCGATATGGCGTCCAGGGCGGTAATTTGAACAAGGTTTGACTTGCTTCGCTGAAACCGCTGCGCTAACCCTCGCCGCGTTGCAGCATGGGCCTCCTAAAACGGTTCAGCGGTTAAACTGTCACGCTTCCGCATTAGAGTTCGTTGCTGTAATCAAAGTGAACTGGCCCGCCGAGGAAAGCCGCCGCATGAGCGCACTCCTGAGTTCGTACCTGCCGATCGTCCTGTTCATCGCCGTGGCGCTGGTCGTCGGCCTGGCGCTGCTGGTGGCGCCGTTCCTCGTGGCCTACCGCAATCCCGATCCGGAAAAGCTTTCCGCCTATGAATGCGGGTTCAACTCATTCGACGACGCCCGCATGAAATTCGACATCCGTTTCTACCTGGTGTCGATCCTGTTCATCATCTTCGACCTGGAAGTGGCCTTCCTGTTTCCCTGGGCCGTCTCCTTCTCGAAGATCGGCATGCTCGGTTTCTGGTCGATGATGGTGTTTTTGGCGGTGCTGACCATCGGCTTTGCCTATGAATGGAAAAAAGGAGCGCTGGAATGGGATTGAACGACAGTTCAGGCACCCTCGTCGCGCCGAAGCCCAAGGGCATCATCGACCCCAACACCGGTCGGCCGGTGGGGGAGGACGATCCCTTCTTTCTCGAAATCAACAATGAACTGGCCGACAAGGGTTTCCTTGTCACCTCGACCGAAGCGCTCATCACCTGGGCGCGCAGCGGCTCGCTGATGTTCATGACCTTCGGCCTCGCCTGCTGCGCGGTCGAGATGATCCACACCTCGATGCCGCGTTACGATTCGGAGCGTTTCGGTGTCGCGCCGCGCGCCTCTCCGCGCCAGTCCGACATCATGATCGTGGCCGGCACGCTGACCAACAAGATGGCGCCGGCTTTGCGCAAGGTCTACGACCAGATGCCGGAGCCGCGCTACGTCATCTCGATGGGTTCCTGCGCCAATGGCGGCGGCTATTACCACTATTCTTATTCGGTGGTACGCGGCTGCGACCGCATCGTGCCGGTCGACATCTATGTGCCCGGCTGCCCGCCGAGCGCCGAAGCGCTGCTTTACGGCATTCTCCTTCTGCAGAAGAAGATCCGCCGCACCGGCACGATCGAACGGTGAGCCGATGACCCAGGCATTGAACGACCTCTCCACTTATCTTGGCGAGAAGCTCTCAGGACGCATCGGCGAGACAGTGCTTGCCTATGGCGAGCTGACGGTTCTGGTCGAGCCGGCCAATCTGATCGAGGTGGCGACCTTCCTGCGCGACGACGCGCGCTGCCAGTTCATCTCGATCATCGATATCAGCGGGGCGGACTATCCGTCGCGCGCCAAGCGCTTCGACGTCGTCTATCATCTGTTGTCGCCGAAGCAGAACGTCCGCATCCGGCTCAAGGTCCACGCCGACGAGGAAACGATGGTGCCGTCGATGACCGCCGTCTATCCCGGCGCCGACTGGTTCGAGCGTGAGACCTACGATCTCTACGGCGTGCTGTTTTCCGGCCATCCGGATTTGCGCCGCATCCTCACCGACTACGGTTTTGACGGGCATCCGCTGCGCAAGGATTTCCCGCTGACCGGCTTCGTCGAGGTTCGTTACGACGACGAGGCCAAGCGCGTGATCTACGAGCCGGTCGAATTGAAGCAAGAGTTCAGAAACTTCGACTTTTTGAGCCCCTGGGAAGGCACTGACTATGTGCTGCCCGGCGACGAGAAGGCGAAACAGTGAGTAGGGAAATAGTGAGTAGTCAGTAGGGAAGGAATTGGAAAAGCGGATCGAATCTTATCGCGACTTGGTGGTGTGGCAATCGGCGATGGTTCTTGCCGAAGATTGTTACCGTGTCACCAAAGTTTTTCCGAGAGATGAGATCTATGGAATGACCTCCCAGATGCGCCGCTCGGCGGTATCTATCGCCGCCAACATTGCGGAAGGGTACGGTCGTGAGAATAGAGGTTCGTTCGTTCAATTTCTGCGCATTGCGCAGGGCTCGTTGAAGGAACTGGAAACACATATACTGTTGGCATGCCGTGTCGGCATGCTGGAACGAAATAACGAGACTGAGCTGCTACTGCGATGCGAAGAGATTGGGAAAATGATGCGATCTCTCATCAGAACGGTGCAGGCAAAGCAGGCGGAATAAGTAGGCATTGAGATTGATGACCACTACTCACTACTCACTACTGACTCTTCGCCAGAGGCGCCACGATGGCTGAAACCTCCGTCCGCAATTTCAACATCAACTTCGGTCCGCAGCACCCTGCGGCGCATGGCGTTTTGCGCCTGGTGCTTGAGCTGGACGGCGAGGTGGTCGACCGCGTCGATCCGCATATCGGCCTGCTCCATCGCGGTACCGAGAAGCTGATCGAGGCCAAGACCTATCTGCAGGCAGTGCCTTATCTCGACCGGCTCGACTATTGCGCGCCGATGAACCAGGAGCATGCCTTCGCTCTGGCCGCCGAGCGCCTGCTCGGCATCGAGGTGCCGAAGCGCGGCCAGCTGATCCGCGTACTCTACTCCGAAATCGGCCGCATCATGTCGCACATCCTCAATGTGACGACGCAGGCGATGGACGTCGGCGCGCTGACGCCGCCGTTGTGGGGCTTCGTCGAGCGCGAAAAGCTGATGGTGTTCTATGAACGGGCCTCGGGCTCGCGAATGCATGCGGCTTATTTCCGGCCGGGCGGGGTGCATCAGGATCTGCCGCAGAAGCTGGTCGAGGACATCGGCAAGTGGATCGACCCGTTCCTGAAGTCGCTCGACGATCTCGACAGGCTGCTCACCGGCAACCGCATCTTCAAGCAGCGCAATGTCGATATCGGCATCGTCTCGCTGGCCGACGCCTGGGCCTGGGGTTTTTCAGGTGTCATGGTGCGCGGTTCGGGCGCCGCCTGGGACCTGCGCAAATCGCAGCCTTATGAATGCTATTCCGAGATGGATTTCGACATCCCGATCGGCAAGAACGGCGACTGCTACGACCGCTACCTGGTGCGCATGGAAGAGATGCGCCAGTCGGCCAAGATCATGCGCCAGTGCATCGATCTCCTGCTCGGCAAGGAAAGTGCCGGACCGGTGTCGAACCTCGACGGCAAGGTCGTGCCGCCGAAGCGCCAGGCGATGAAGCGCTCGATGGAAGCGCTCATCCACCACTTCAAGCTCTACACCGAGGGCTATCGCGTGCCTGCCGGCGAGGTCTACGCGGCCGTCGAGGCGCCGAAGGGCGAATTCGGTGTCTACCTGGTCTCCGACGGCACCAACAAGCCTTATCGCTGCAAGCTGCGCGCGCCCGGCTTCGCGCATCTGCAGGCCATGGATTTCCTGTGCCGCGGCCACATGCTGGCCGACGTCACCGCCGTTCTCGGCTCCCTCGACATCGTGTTTGGTGAGGTCGATCGCTAATGTCAGTCCGCCGTCTCGCAGATGCCAGCGTCCAGCCAGCTTCCTTCGCCTTCAACAAGGCGAATGCGGCGGCGGCTGAGCAGTGGATCGCCAAATATCCGAAAGGGCGCGAACAGTCGGCCATCATCCCGTTGCTGATTATCGCGCAGGAACAGGAAGGCTGGGTCACCAAGGCGGCGATCGAGACGAT
>JAEKLU010000370.1 GCA_019509685.1 Mesorhizobium sp.
ACGACGGCCCGGATGACAACGGGCCTGAGCCGCAGCCGCCTTACTGGGCCTATGCCTGGGCCGGCGGCGCGGTGCTGGCGCGCTACATTCTTGACAATCCCTCGATCGTTGCCGGAAAGCGCGTACTCGATCTCGGCGCCGGGTCAGGGCTGGTCGGCATCGCCGCGGCGAAAGCCGGCGCGCGGGACGTTTTGGCGGCTGAGATCGATCGCAACGGGGTTGTGGCGCTTCGCCTCAACGCGGCAGCCAACGGCGTGGCCATCGCGATTGTGGGCGATGACATCACCGGCAGTCCGCCGCCGGAGGTCGATCTGGTGCTGGCCGGCGATGTGTTCTACGGGCAAGAGGTGGGGCAGCGAATTATGCCCTTCCTCGACCGCTGCCTGGCAGCCGGCATTGAGGTGCTGGTAGGCGATCCCGGGCGCGCCTGGCTGCCCAGGTCGCGGCTTCGCCAGCTTGCCGAATATCAGGTGCCCGATTTCGGCGGAAACGGAGCCTGCGAACCGAAGCCGAGCGCGGTCTTCGCGTTCATCGCGGATCGCGTGGGTTAACCCGCAGGCACGCTCACCCTTGCCGCGAGAAAATCCGGCAGATCGGCAACCGAATCCAGCACCACATCGGCCATCGGTGCCAGCGAGTCGCGCGTGCCGGTGCCCGACAGCACGCCCACCGCCAGGCCACAGCCGCCGGCGCGCGCCATTTCGAGATCGTGGCGGTTGTCGCCGACCATGGCGATCTCGCTCGGCTTCAGCCCGGTCAGATCGCAGAAAGCCACCACAGTGTCGGGCGCCGGCTTGGAATTGGCCACGGCGTCGTAGCCGAAGGCGGCATCGAAGAGCTGCGCGATGCCGAGCGTGGCGAGTGTCCTTTCGGCGCCGCTGGTCGAATCGTTGGTGGCAACGCCCATGCGAATGGAGCGCTTGTGCAAGGTCCGCAGCGCCGCTATGACGCCCGGCAGTGCCACCGCCATCGCCGAGCCCTGCACCGAGGTGATCTCGTTGAAGCGCGCCACGGCATGCATCTGGTCCTCGTCGGACAGGCGCGGGAACCAGAGCTCGACGACGTCCATGTTCGAGCCGGAGGCAAAGATCGAATCCGGCTTGAAGCGCTTGGTGACGAAATCGAAGCCGGCGGCGGCAAGCAGGCGATCGGCCTTCCAGCGATCGCCTTCGGCGGCGTCCATCGCCATAAAGTCGGCGACGCCGAGCCAGGTTGTGTTGAAGTCGACAAGCGTGCCGTCCTTGTCGAACAGAATTCCCTTGATATCCGCCAACCGTTTTACTCCGCGCTGCGCAATTGGTGGATGTGTCCCACCAGTCCGGCAGTCGAGGCGTCGCGTTTTGCGGCAGTCTCCTTGCCCTCAACGACAGGCAGCAGGCCTGTCGCCAATTCCTTGCCGAGTTCGACGCCCCATTGGTCGAACGAATTGATGTTGAACAGCGTGCCTTCGACGAAGACGCGGTGCTCGTAAAGCGCGATCAGCCGGCCGAGCGTGCGCGGATCGAGCTTTCTGTAAAGAATGGTCAGCGAGGGACGGTTGCCCGAAAAGACGCGGTGCGGCGCTATCTTGTCGACCTCGGCCGGCTTCATGCCCTTGGCCAGCATCTGCGCGCGCGCCTCTTCCAGCGTGCGGCCCTTCATGAAGGCCTCCGACTGCGCCAGGCAGTTGGCGAGCAAGAGATCGTGCTGATGCTTCAGTTCGGGCTCGTGGCCGACAGCGGCGGCGAGAAATTCGACCGGGATGAAATCGGTGCCCTGGTGCAAAAGCTGGAAGAAAGCGTGCTGGCCGTTGGTGCCGGGCTCGCCCCAGACCAGCGGTCCGGTCGGCGTGGTGACGGCGGTGCCGTCGAGCGTCACGCTCTTGCCGTTCGATTCCATGTCGAGCTGCTGCAGATAGGCCGGCAGGCGCGACAGGCGCTGGTCGTAAGGAATGACGGCGCGGGCCGGATATTTGCAGACGACGCGGTGCCACCAGCCGATCAGCCCCAGCAGCACCGGCAGGTTCTTCCGCAGCGGCGCCGAGCGGATTAGGACATCACCAGTCGGGCCCTCCAAGACCCATCCACTCTCCTGAGCCATCTGATCTCGTGTTCGGGCCGTCCCTGAGCAGTATACTACAAGGGAAACATGTGGC
>JAEKLU010000105.1 GCA_019509685.1 Mesorhizobium sp.
CACTCGCGATGTTGGCGTCCAGCCGGTCGCGGTCGAGCACCAGGCAGGGCCGATGGATATCGGCCGCCGGCAGCGCCTTCGACATCTCGGCGAAATAGGCGCTCATCTTTCGATGCCGAACAGGCCGGCCGTATAGGGCGAAACGAAACGGTTGTCGGGATCGATGTCGCGGCGCACCGCCATCGCCTCATCCCAGCGCGGATAGAGCTTTTTGAAGTCCGCCGCCTTCAGGCTGTGCATCTTGCCCCAATGCGGCCGGCCGCCATATTTGCGGAAGATCGGCTCGGCCGCGCGCATGAAGGGCAACGGGTCGTTCGCAGCATCGTGGTGGATGGCGATCGAGCAGGTCAGCCTTTTGTGGAAGGGCGAAAGCCAGAATTCATCGGGCGCCACCGAACGCACCTCCATCGGGAAATAGACTTCGGGAAAGTGCTTTTCCGTCAGCGCGATGATCTCGGCCAACGCCTTGGGACCTTCCTCGTAAGGCAGGTGGTACTCCATCTCGTTGAACTTGGTGCGACGGTCGCTGGCGTAGACGTTGAGCCAGTCCTGCACGTAATCCTCGGACGCGATCTTCTTCACCGCGCCCTTGATCAACGCGCCGCGCAGCGACGGCAGCCAGCGCAAAACGGTGCGCAGCTTGCGCAACGTCGCCAGCCCTTCCTCGTCATCCTCGGTCGGCCGCGGCGTGACGGCCGCGTCGGAAATATCGCTGGCGATGAACTGGGCGTAGCCGGAAAACGGGATGTAGTAGAATTCGGCCGAACGATGCCCGGCCATCATCGTTTCGAAGTCGCGCAGCATGTCGGCGATCGGCAGCACCCATTTGCGGCGTCGCAGGCGGTAGGTCGCGATGTTGTTCAGCGTCACCTCGGTGAGCACGCCGAAGCTGCCCAGCGCAACGCCGGTGGCATGAATCAGGTCCTGATCGTTCGTCCGGCTGAAGTCGCGCAGCTTGCCCTGCCCGTCGACGATCTGCACGGTTTCCAGTTGGGTGTGATAGGCGCCGAGCTTAGGGCCGGAGCCATGCGTGGCGGTGCCCAGCGCACCGCCGATCGCCTGCTTGTCGATGTCGCCCATGTTGGGCAGGCCCTGGCCGACGTTCTCAAGGATATGCATCAGCGCCCCAAGCCGCGTGCCCGCCCTGACCCGCGCCCGGTTGTTTTGCGCGTCGTGCGAGACCAGCCCCTCGATCTTTTCCAGCGAGACGATGGTGCCGTCGGACTGCACCAGCGGCGTGAAGGAATGGCCGGCTCCGACAACGCGCAGCGGGCCGGGCGCGGTGCGCACCAGATCGGCAAGCGCTCCGACATCGGCGGGTGTGGCGATCTGTTTCGGCGAGGCCGTGACGAAACCCGACCAGTTGCTCCAGCTGTTCGACATGGCGCCCTCCGCTTCAGGCCTGGATACGCCGACGGCGCGCGACGAGAACGAAGAAGCCGAGCAATGCAACGCTGGCCAAGGCACTGACCGCGGCAAACTCCGACACCGGGCGGAAATCCGTGCCGTCGATCAGCAGCGATGCGGCGATGGGGCCGATGGCAAGGCCGAAGAGTTGGGCCGCCGGCACCAGCAGTGCTGCGTTGCGGGTCTCGTCGGCGGTGATGGCGAGGCGGATCTGGTACGGCACGATGAAGAGCAGGATGAAGCCCACCACCAGGGCGACTGCCCAGAACACCGAAAGCCCTGGACCCGTGGCCAGCAACACCGAGCTGATCGCAGCGATAATTCCAATGATTGTGATGGCGAAGCGATAGTCGATGCGCGCTTCGAACACCGTCGCGGTCATCGCGCCAAGTACCTGCGCGGCAAGGCTCGCCGAGACCATCAGGCCAATGGTGCGGCCGTCAATGCCGAATTGCGCGCCGAGCGGTTCGAGAAAGGCCCAGACGGCGCCGAAGAACATGAAATAACAGAAGATCGACAGCAGCGCGGTGATCGCCGGCACGGTGAGCACATTGGAAAAATGCTCGTCCTTCGGCAGGTCGGCATAGTCGTCGGCAACCGTCCAGGCGACGACCAGCGACAGCAGGCAGACAATGGCCAGGACGATGAAGCCGCCGGCCGCGCCGGCTTTCGGCACCGCGTAAAGCGCCAGGATCAGCGCAAGCGCGCATTGCGCCAATGTCTGCAGCGTCACGAAATAGCCGCCGATGCGCTCGGCCCGGCGCGAGCGGGCGATCAGCTCGGTGGCCACTGCAACCAGGCCGCCCTCCGCCAGGCCGGCGAGCGCACGGGCGCCGATCAGGGAATTGGCGGTGACGGCATAAGCGGTCCACAAATTGGCGAGCGCCAGCAGGATCAAGAGCAGCGTGCTCTTCCAGCGCATGTTGCGGGCGGGCAAAAGCATCGCCACGATGGCCGAGCCGATCGCGATGGCGATCATCTCGGCGGTGGCGACCAGCGCCAGTTGGTCGCCCGTGACGTGACCCTCGGTGTAGAGCGCGCCGAGCAGTACCGGCTGCAGGCCGAGGATGAGCAGGCCGACCGAGCCGATCCACAGCGCCGAGGCAAGCTGCAGCGCGGTCGGGTTGCCGACCAGCCAATCGTCGCTCTCGGCATTCCCTGCATCGATGACAGTCACGAGGCGCTCTCCCTTGCAGCTCGATCGAAAAACTGACAGATTGTCAGCATTTGGCGAAACTGATACTTGATCATGTTTCTTGTCAACCGTGAATCTGCAGTTTTCCTGGGACGACATCGCGCATGACGGGAGCAAAGCGAACAGCGACAGAGCC
Source organism: Mesorhizobium sp. (assembly GCA_019509685.1). Next base: position 2,739 of record JAEKLU010000105.1, read on the forward strand.
AAGGCGCCAGCCGAAGCAGGAGCGTAGCCGCGAGCGCATCGACGCGATCCTGGCCACGACCATGCGGCTGATCGGCGAAAAGGGCATCGATGCGGTGACGATGAAGGAGGTGGGCGCGCTGGCCGGCGGACCGATCGCCACCGTCTATCATTACTTTCCTTCCAAGTCGGCGATCCTGGCCATGCTCTATGAGCGCTTCTCCGAGGAAAGCCGCGCCCGCTTCGGCGCCATCATCGCCGACATCCGCGATCTCAGCGACGTGACGACAGCCGCCGACCGCATGCTCGACGACTACTATGCCCGCGTCGCCGCCGACCCGGCGATCCAGGATCTGCAAAATGCTATCCAGGCCGACAAGGCGCTGCAGCATCTCGACATCGCGGAGACGCGGCACCAGTCAAAGATGCTGTGCGACCATGTCGGGCCGATGCTGCAGGCGGAGCAGCGCGAGCCCTTTGCCAGGCTGGTGTTCCTGATCTTCCAGCTCGCCGGTGGCCTGGTGCGGCTGGCGCTGACGCAGGACGAGGTCGAAAGCCGGCGCACGATCGAGGATTACCGGACGATCATTCACACGCAGCTGCGGTTGTTTTTGTAAGACGGCTCACACTCGCTTGCTTCGCCGCCCCTGACGACCGCTCGGTTGGTGTTCCCCTCCACCAGGTGCCGCTTTACCCCGGATCCAGCTTCGGCCCCAGAATCTCCACCAGCCAGTCGACAAACACTCTTACCCGCGGCGAAAGCTGGCGGCTGCGCGGATAAAGCACCGAGATCGGCGTTGGCGTTGGCGGATGGTTGGGAAGCACCTCGACCAGCCGGCCGGCCTCGATATCGCCGGCGAAGCGGCGGCGCGGGGACTGGTAAAGGCCGAAACCCTGGCGCACCAGCGTGGCGGCGGTGTCGGAGTTGGAGACAGTCACGCGCGACGGCAGAACGATTTCGCGGATCTCGCCGTCGACGGTGAACTCCAGCGGCATCACTTGTCCGGTGCGCGACGAGACGAAGCCGATCATCATATGCCCGGCGAGCTCGTCCATGTCACGCGGCAGGCCATGGCGCTCGACGTAGTCGGCACTGGCGAGCGTCGCCTCGCGCGCCATGCCGATGCGACGTGCGATCATGTCGCTGTCGGGCAGTGTGCCGGCGCGCACCACGCAATCGACACCTTCGCGCACGAGATCGACGAAGCGGTCGCCCTCGCCGATATGCACGCTGAGCCCGGGATGGCGGGCGAGCAGCGCCGGCAATTCCGGGATAACCAAGGTGCGGGCCAGGTGGCCGTTGATGTCGACGCTGAGCCGGCCGCGCACTTCATGCGCGCCGAAGCCGCCCTCGGCATCTTCTATATCGGCCAGAATGCCGATGCAGCGCTGGTAGTAGGCCTCGCCGTCAAGCGTGGTGGTGACGTGGCGCGTCGTGCGGCGCAGCAATTGCACGCCGAGCCGCTCCTCCAGCTGCTTGATCGCGGCGGTCGCGCTGGAGCGCGGCAGACTGAGATCGGCGGCGGCGGCAGTGAAGCTGCGTCGTTCGACGACGCGGGTGAAGAGCCGCATGGAGTCCAGCCTGTCCATGACGCGATTGTTCTCATATCCTGAATAGTGTTGGCAATATCGCGCCGATTATATCCGCATCCTGGGCGAGTATATGCATCTCCATCGATCAAGAAGGAGATTTCGCCATGACCACCCGACCTATCGCCCTCATCACCGGCGGCAGCCGCGGCCTTGGCCGCAACACCGCGCTCAACCTTGCCCGCCGGGGTGTCGACGTCATCGTCACCTACCGTTCCCGCGCCGACGAGGCTGAAGCCGCAATCGCCGAGATCGAGGCCGCCGGCGGACGCGCCGCGGCGCTCGAACTCGATGCCGGCGCCGTTGCCAGCTTCCCGGCCTTCGTCGAGGCGTTGAAGACGACGCTGCGCGACACCTTCCAGCGCGACCGCTTCGACTATCTCGTCAACAATGCCGGCACCGGCCTGCGCAAGATGATCGCCGAGACAACCGAGGATGAATTCGACGCGCTGATGAACGTCCATCTCAAGGGCGTTTATTTCCTCACCCAGGCGCTGCTGCCGCTGATCAACGACGGCGGCCGCATCATCAACGTCTCGAGCGGCCTTGCCCGCTTCGCAGCGCCCGGATCGTCGGCCTATGCGATGATGAAGGGCGGCATCGAGGTGTTCACGCGCTACCTCGCCAAGGAGCTCGGCCAGCGCGGCATCACCGCCAACACGGTCGCGCCAGGCGCGATTGCCACCGACTTCAACGGCGGCCATGTCCGCGACAACGCCGAGATCAACCGCATGGTGGCCGGCGTCACCGCGCTCGGCCGCGCCGGGGTGGCCGACGATATCGGCCCGATGATCGCCGCGCTGCTGTCGGACGACAACCGCTGGGTCAACGCCCAGCGCATCGAGGTCTCCGGCGGCATGAACATCTAGGTAACCTGCCGGATCAGTCCCTCGAACCCGTCGGCAAGGTTGGCATTGCCGGCGGCGAGGAAGGCGGACAGGTTGCCGACGCTGCCCGGCGTCTTGTTGGCGTCGAGCAGCACCGCCCTGCCCTCATGCATGACGAAATCGAACTTGCCGTAGTCGAAGCCGAGTTCGCGCCGCAGCGCGCGAAGTTCGTCCGGCACCGGCACCGGCTCGCGGCGGATCGTGTCTTCGCCCTTGACCAGGCTTTGCGGCGAGACATGCCGCGTGCAGCGCTCGCGCTCGCCGCAGAACAGCCAGAAGCGGGCGCCAAAGCCGTCCGGATCCGGTTCGGGAACGAACTTTTCCACAACGAGATCCTGGCGGTCGAACACCGCCGGCGGAACATCGGCAAGCGAGGCATGGATGCGGTATCTGTCGAGAACCTCGGCGCCGGGAAATGGCTCCGGCTTGCCGGCGCGCCGCGATCGCCGGTTCAGCGTCCGCTCGCGCGTTCCAAGGTTGTTGAGGCTGCTCTTGACGATGACGGGACCCGGCCAGGCGTCGTCCCTGCCGATCACGGCGCCGCTGACCCGGCGCTTGGAAATATCGGCGGCGCCGATGTTGAGGCAGAAGGGAAAAGCGCGGGCGTATTCGACATATTCAGGCGGCGTCACCGTCGCGTCGACATGCAGCACTGCGATGTCCGCTTCCGGCTTGGCCGAGGTGCCCTTGATGATTTGGACAGAATGGCCGCGGCGTTTCAGCTCCTCCATCAGGTCGAACAGCATATAGGGGCTACCGCGGCGCAGCAGCAGGCCGCCCCAGCCCAGGAACCGGTCGAATTCATGCGTGATGACCGCTATGCGTGCCATGCGCCCCCGCTTGGTTTCTTCAGCGTCCTCGACTATGCATTCAAATACAATGCGATGCGGGCGGGGGCTATGCATGACTGACCACTGGAATGCAATGCGAAAGCATTGGCGGCTGCTTGGGTCGCCACTCAGGCCGCCGCCAGAGGTGGTGGAAAGCTACGAGCGCGAGCTCGACCTTGCCCGATGGGATGTCGTGATGCTTGGCGTGACGCCGGAACTGGCCGGGCTGGGCGCCAGCATGACGGCGGTGGACGAGTCCCGCGACATGATCGCGAGCATCTGGCCGGGCGACGCGGAGCACCGCAAGGCCGTGCTCGGCGACTGGTTCGATCTGCCGTTCTCCAACGCAAGCGTCGATGCGCTGATCGGCGACGGGTGCCTCACAGTCATCGGCGGCGTCGACGCCCGGCGCGCGCTGTTTTCGGCGGTATCGCGCGTGCTCAAGACGGACGGGCGCGGCGGCATCAGGCTATATGCGTCCCCGGAGACACGCGACGACCCACAGGATGTCCGCGCCCTGGCCTTGGCCGGCGGCGTCTCGACCTTCCATGACCTCAAATGGCGTGTGGCCATGACCGCCATCGGCGGCGCGCCGGGCTACACGATACCGGTTACGGGTATCCTCGAACAATTCGACATGCTTTTCCCCGATCGCGACGAATTGTCGGCGCGCACCGGGTGGGAATTGCCGGTCATCGGCACCATCGACATCTACAGGAACTCATCCGTGATCTATAATTTCGCGCCGGTGTCCGCGCTCGTCGAGGAAGCCAAGGTTTTCTTCAACGATGTCGAGGTGGCCTCGACCGGCAGCTATGGACTGGCCGAGCGATGCCCGCTGCTGATGCTGCGATCGCCGAAGCACCGATAGGAAAGCCTGCCGCCATATTTCGCCAATGTCGCAGGTGGTGAACGGCGCGTTTCTCGATCTAACGGCTTGCCGATAAAATTTCGCGCCATCGCGCCCTTGCGCGCGCCTTGACTCTGGCAAGTCACCGGCCTATCTCAGCGCCACGTTAGCACTCGCCTTTGGTGAGTGCTAACCCATATCCGGCACCGCCGGATGGAGGAACAGTTCTCACCGTTCTCATCGAGGAAGACAATATGGCAAAGTCCAAGTTCCGCCCGCTTCATGACCGCGTGGTCGTTCGCCGGGTCGAATCCGAATCCAAGACCGCCGGCGGGATCATCATCCCGGATACGGCAAAGGAAAAGCCGCAGGAAGGCGAGATCATCGCCGTCGGCTCCGGCGCGCGTGACGAAGCCGGCAAGCTGGTCCCGCTGGACGTCAAGGCTGGCGACCGCATCCTGTTCGGCAAGTGGTCGGGCACCGAAGTCAAGCTCAATGGCGAAGACCTTCTGATCATGAAGGAATCCGACATCATGGGCATCATCGGCTGAATAT
>JAEKLU010000371.1 GCA_019509685.1 Mesorhizobium sp.
GGCCCGACGATGCCGAAGCATTGCCCGCCATCGAGCAATCGGCTGGACTAGCGTTCCGCGCCATCCCCGAATTGGCCTGGCTTGCCGACGGCGACAATGCCAGCCCGGAGCAGCACCGCGCGCTGATCGCCGGAGGCGCGTGCTTTGTCGCGGTCGATGATCAGGACCGACCGATAGGGTTCCTTAATGCCGCTATCGAGGGCGATGCGCTGCATATCTGGGAGGTTGACGTGTGCCTCGACCGACAAGGTTCGGGCATCGGCCGCGCTCTGGTCGAACAAGCGATCGAGGGCGCCAGGCAGCGCGGGCTCGCGGCGCTCACGCTGACCACGTTTCGCGAAATTGCCTGGAATGCGCCCTTTTATGAGACATGCGGATTTCGCATCCTGGAAGCGGCAGAGCTCGACCCGCGGCTGGCTGGACTGATGCGCGACGAAGCGGCGCGCGGCCTGCCGGCAGAGCGGCGCTGCGCCATGCGGCTTTCGCTCACGTGACTTTTTGGGCAGCTACTTCAAATATTCGCTGACCTCGACCAGATTGTGGTCGGGATCGCGGAAATAGACCGACATCATCCTGCCTCGTGCGCCTGTGCGCTCGACCGGGCCGACTTCGATCGCGACGCCATTGGCTTCGAGGCTGGCCTGGACCTCGGCTAGCGGCACCGCGGCAACCAGGCAAAAATCACCGGAGCCCGGCGTGGGTGCCTTCGCCTTTGGTTCGAAGGTGCGGCCGACTTCGTGTAAATTGATCTTCTGGGATCCGAACAATAGCGCCGTCGGCCGGTTCGGCTCATCCAACCGCCGCATGCCAAGCACACGTCGGTAGAAGTCGCAACTCGCCTCGACCGAGCCGACCGTCAGCACGAAATGATCAATGCCGGCGATCATCTCCCTTGGAACCTCAAATGTTGCGGCTGCCTGGCTTAACGGCCGGAATGGCGGCGAGTTCCGGCGGCAGGCGGTCGGCGGGGTAGGCCGGCACTTCATATTCGGCGAGCGCGATCAGCGGCACGCCGACATCGGTCTTGCCGGCCGAGCGGTCGATGATGCAGGCGGCGGCCACCACCTCGGCGCCAAGCTCGCGCAGGCAGGCGATGGTCTCACGGATCGAGAGGCCCGTGGTGACGATGTCCTCGACGATGACGACGCGCGATCCCGGCGCGATCTCGAAACGGCGCAGCCGGAACTCGCCCCCTTCCCGCTCGACCCAGATCGCCGGCGCGCCAAGATGGCGCGACGTCTCGTAGGCCGGGATCAGGCCGCCGATCGCCGGGCCGACGACATAGTCGATCCTGCCCGGCACCGCCTTGCGGATCTTTTCAGCCAGCGCCTTGCACAGGCGCTCGGTCTTGTCGGCATGCATGAAGACACGCGCCTTCTGCAGGAAGACCGGGCTGCGCAGGCCCGACGTCAGGATGAAATGCCCTTCGAGCACGGCGCCGGCCTCGCGGAAAATGCCCAGCACTTCATCGGTGTTCATTGTTCGCTCCATGTCGGTGTAATCAGTAGTGAATAGTGAGTAGTGAAAGAAGGGCCGCTCACTATTCACTACTCACCCGTTCACGCGCCGCGCATCGCTGACGCTCGAATTGTCCTTCAGCTGCGACAGCAGCCGGTTGAGATGCTTCACGTCCCACACTTCGAGGTCGATCAGCATCTCGGTGAAATCGGGCGCGGTTCGCACCATCGACAGCATGTGGATGTTGGCGTCGTTGGACGCGACGACCTGGGCGATGTCGGCCAACGAACCCGGCGCATTGATGGCGGTGACCGAGATGCGCGCCGGAAACCGCTCCTTGGTCTGCTCGTCGATATCCCAGCGCACGTCGATCCAGCGCTCCGGCTGGTCGTCGAAGGCCTGCAGCGCCGGCGATTGGATCGGATAGATGGTGATGCCGGTGCCCGGCTGGACAATGCCGACGATGCGGTCGCCGGGCACAGCCCCTTCCGGCGCGAAGCGCACCGGCAGGTCGCCGCGCACGCCGCGGATCGGCACCGCGCCATCGCGCGGCTGGTCCTTGTCCTTGCGTGCGGCGCGGCTGCCGGGCATCTGGAACAGCATGCCGGCGGCGTTGCGGATCTTCGACCAGCCCTCCTCGCGCTGCTTGGGGGCGCTTACGGTG
>JAEKLU010000334.1 GCA_019509685.1 Mesorhizobium sp.
CGGGTTTGGCGGCGACCACGATCTCCAATGCGCCTTCCTTGCGCAGGAAGTCCGGCGTCAGGATTTCGATAGTGGTCGACGGCGTCGCGGCGCGGATGGCGCGGATGACGTCGGCGAAATGCTGCGCGCCGCCATCGGCGAGATCGTCGCGATCGACCGAGGTGATGACGACGTGGCTGAGGCCCATCTGCTTGACGGCGTGCGCCACGCGCGCCGGCTCGTCAGCGTCGAGCGCGGTCGGGATGCCGGTGGCGACATTGCAGAAGGCGCAGGCGCGCGTGCAGATCTCGCCCATGATCATGAAGGTGGCGTGCTTCTTTTCCCAGCATTCGCCGATGTTGGGGCAACCAGCTTCCTCGCACACCGTCACCAGCTTGTGCGATTTGACGATCTCGCGGGTTTCGGCATAGCCCTTGGACACAGGCGCCTTGACGCGGATCCAGTCCGGCTTGCGCAGCACCTCCTGGTCGGGTTTGTGCGCCTTCTCGGGGTGCCGCAGGCGCGGCGCGTTGGCGATCGTGTCGAGAACAGTGACCATCTCAAACCCTTCGCGGCTGCTATTTGTGTGCAGCCGCCTGTTTTTAGTCATCTAAGACTTTTCGAGGCAAAGAAAAAGGCCGCGGCGGCGATGCCGCCACGACCGTTTTCGCATAACGGCCTTCGTTCAGCGACGCATTCGCGCGCTTTAGCGGCGAACGAGCCGGCCGACGAAGATCAGCAGGCAGGCGCCGATGAAGCCGGTGATCAGATAGGCGACCCAGCCGACACCGAAGGTCTGGATGTTGAGAGCCTGCAGGATCGCGTTCAGCACGATTGCGCCGACGATGCCCATGATGATGTTCATGAAGATGCCGGTGTTGCTCTTCATGACCATTTCGGCGAGCCAGCCCGCCAAGCCTCCGACGATGATGGCTGCGATCCAGCCGACGCCATTCAAATGCATATGCCAGTTCCTCCTCGGTCAGGTGAAAATGCATCCGGATACAAGCTGCCTTGCCGTCAGGTTTCTCCGGCTGCCGCGCATGAGTCTCGCACAGGCAGTCTATCATGCGTTCAAAGCGCGGCCATAGGCGTCGAGCACGCTCTCTTTCATCATCTCCGATAGCGTCGGATGCGGGAAGATGGTGTGCATCAGCTCTTCCTCGGTGGTTTCGAGGTTCATAGCCACGACAAAGCCCTGGATCAGCTCGGTCACCTCGGCGCCGACCATATGCGCGCCGAGCAGCTGTCCGGTCTTCTTGTCGAAGATCGTCTTGATGAAACCCTGGTCCTCGCCGAGCGCGATGGCCTTGCCGTTGGCGCTGAACGGGAAGCGGCCGACGCGGATATCCTTGCCTTCGGCCTTGGCCTTGGCTTCAGTGAGGCCTACCGAGGCGACCTGCGGGTTGCAATAGGTGCAGCCCGTGATCTTCAATTTGTCGATGGCATGAACACCGGGGAAACTGGCGATTTTCTCGATGCAGACCACGCCTTCATGCTCCGCCTTGTGGGCCAGCATCGGCGGTCCGGCGACATCGCCGATGGCGTAGAGGCCAGGCACATTCGTCTTGCCGTAACCGTCGACGACAACGCAGCCGCGATCGGTCTTCACGCCGAGCGTTTCAAGGCCGAGGTTTTCGATGTTGCCCTGCACGCCGACAGCCGAGATCATGCGGTCGGCGGTGATCGTCTCGACCTTGCCGTCCTTCATCTCGACATGCGCGGTGATCGAGTTGGCCGATTTATCGACCTTGGTCACCTTGGCTTCGAGAATGATCTTCATCCCCTGCTTCTCGAACTGTTTTTGCGCGAATTTCGAGACCTCGGCGTCCTCGACCGGCATCACCGCCGGCAACAGCTCGACCACGGTCACTTCGGCGCCCATGGTGCGGTAGAAGGAGGCGAACTCGATGCCGATCGCGCCTGAGCCCATGACCAGCAGCGACTTCGGCATTTCCTTCGGCACCATGGCCTCGAAATAGGTCCAGATAAGCTTGCCGTCCGGCTCGATGCCGGGCAGCGCGCGCGGCCGGGCGCCGGTCGCCAGGATGATGTGCTTGGCGGTGTAGGTGCCCTCGCCCTTGACGCCCTTCGGCACCGGCGGCTGCGGCTCCATCGGTTTCTTCGATG